>WFOZ01000946.1 GCA_015487825.1 Planctomycetaceae bacterium | reverse complement strand
GCAGGGAAGTGGTAAAACAACCACCTGCGGAAAGCTCGCCAAAATGCTGCGAGCCGAAGGACGCGAACCGATGCTGGTCGCGGCTGACCTTCAACGACCCGCTGCGATCGAACAATTGAAGATGGTCGGCGAACAGGTTGGCGTTCCCGTTCACGCAGAAGACCCCAAGGGCACAAACCCTGTCAAGGTTTGTCAAAACGGAGTCGCAGCGGCAAAAAAGCAAGGGGCGATTGATACTATCATTCTCGATACGGCAGGGCGATTGCATGTCGATGATGATTTGATGAAAGAGCTGATTCAGATCGACCGCAAACTACAACCAGACCAGGTGCTTCTGGTTTGCGACGCCATGACCGGGCAGGACGCGGTGAAGTCAGCCAAGGCGTTTAACGATGCTTTGGAACTCGATGGTGTTGTCCTGACCAAGCTCGATGGTGACACACGCGGCGGGGCAGCGCTGAGTGTGAAGTCTGTTACCGGGGTTCCAATCAAATTCATCGGTGTTGGGGAACAGCTCGACAAGTTGGAAGTCTTCCATCCGGATCGAATGGCCGGGCGAATTCTGGGCATGGGAGATATGGTCTCACTGGTCGAAAAAGCACAACAGCAATTCGATGCAGAAGAGATGGAGAAACAGCAGGAAAAAATGCTCAAGGGGAAATTTACTCTTGAGGACTTCCAGAAGCAGATGAAGCAGATAAAAAAACTCGGCTCAATGGGAGAAATCATGAAGATGATTCCCGGGATGGGCAATCTGGCTGAGATGATGTCCGATGTGAACCCGGATAAGGAATTGGGGCGTATGGAAGCAATGATTTCTTCGATGACACCTGAAGAACGAACCAATCCAGATATCATTGATCGCGGACGTCGCAACCGCATCGCACGAGGAAGTGGAACCGACCCATCCGAAGTCGGTGGGCTTATCAAGCAGTTCAACGATATGGCCGGAATGATGCAAAAGATGGCCGGAATGGGAATGCGCGACAAAATGAACGCGGTTAAGGAACTGTCTGAAATGGGAGCAGGCAACCCCGAGGGGCGAATGACGAAAAAGAAACTTCGCAGCAAACGCGGTCCGGCTGATCTAAAAAAGCTGGAGCAGAAAAAAAAGAAGCAGCGAAAAGATAAAAGAAAAGCCAGAAAGCGAAACAGATAAAAAAAACCGGCTTACTCGCCAAGGATATCACTTTGCGGAGAGTCCGCCGGAACGGTTGATGCGGGCCGGTCGCCTGGAGTGATATCCATTTGATTATTCGCCTCTGGAGAGATGTTTTTCAACAAAACTACCAGCAGGACAAACAGAGCGATAATTCCGAAAAAAGTCAGTATTCTTCCCAGAAAGCGATCCATACTACGGTTTTTGGAGACTCCTGTCCCTCCAGGGATTTGCGGAATTCCATCAAAAGACTGAGAACTGGATGGTGGATAGCCTCCCTGCAAACCTGAATCCGGCGGGAAGAAGGAATTCTGTTCTGGTTGTTGATCGTATGATTTTGCCATATCGAAACTCCTCTGCCTGGCTGGAGATCAACCGGGCAGAAGTTTGTAAGTAAAAACCAGCAACTTACCGGAAATTGGGGATTGTCAACGCGATCTCTTCTGTCAGAATGTATCCAAACAATTGAAGGAGGTTTCGCATAATGCCTTGTCAGACCTTGAAACGAAGGCAGGATTCTCCTGGTTTGTGCTTTGTTGTTGCACGGTCACCTGAAAACGATCCGAAATACGCTTTGACAAAGCAGTTATAGGATGCTGTATAGAGGGAAAGTGGGTGGCCCGCTCCTCCTGACCGAACATCTCATGCGACAACTTAACCGAACTTTCAGCCTTTCACCAGTAAAAATATCATTGAACCAGCGATTTATGTCAAATCCACATCAGACATTCTGGCCCAAAATACTTGTCTCCTGGGCGGCAATGTTTCTAGGACTGGGGTTGCTGCTGGTGGAACTGATGACCGGATTCCTGCACTATATAGTGCCGAGTTTTGTGGTTTGGACAATCTATCTGGTACTGCTGCTAACTTCTGTCTGGGGTATGAAAACATTGCTGGAACGGCAGAATCGTTCCCATTTACGTTCTGCAGGCAATGGCTACCGGAAAAAGTCAAACGCTGGCCGCCTGTCGCAACAACAGTCCCACAATATATTTCGCTTACCAATTGAAGGGCAGATTTATGTCGTAATGCTGGCAATTATGCTGCTTGGAGCCTTATTTGGAAAAACCAATACCCTGATGCTTATTTTTGCATTAATGGCAGGACCGTTCATCGTCAACGGAAGTGTTACCTTCGCAATGACCCGTAAGCTGTTTCTTTCTCGAAAGTTGCCCAGGCGATTAATGGTGGGGGAGCCAACATCGATAGAAATTACCATTTTTAACAGAAAAAGAATAATCCCCTCTGCTCTGGTCACCATTGAAGACCAGATTATCGGGCCTCGCGAACAACTTACCGGGAAAATTGTATTCGCCCAGGTCCCTGCAAATTCATCCCGAAAAGGACAATATCAGATCCGCTTCATGCAGCGCGGCCGATATACATTAGGGCCTGCTCGTATTACTTCTCGTTTTCCACTTGGAATTGTGGAACGGGGTAGACTGGTCGAACTATATGATGAAATTCTGATTCACCCCCGCATCGGTATTCTGGCAGAATGGTGGCACAGGCGTGCTCACGAGGGAAGTGAAGTCAGTCGTTTTTCTAAAGGAAACGCAGGGCCACACCATGATGAATTTCATCGGATACGTGAATACAGACCTGGCGACGAACTCCGCTCAATTCACTGGAAAACATCTGCCCGACGTAACGAATTGATGGTCCGTGAATACAGGCAGATTCGTGACCAGCGTTTGCTGTTAATTCTTGATCTCTGGCAGGATGGCAAGTCTCCCGAACATGTCAATACAGAGCGAAACACCGACAAAGCAGATCAGCAACATGCGTTAATTGAAAATGCAGTTTCATTGGTTGCAACAATCGGCTGGAAGCATATTCAGGAATGTGGCGTTCAGCAACTCGATTTCATTTGCTTCGGCAGGGACTCACTGGAGTGGTTCGGCAGCAGACGCGGCGAACAGATTCATGCCTGGCTGGACCAACTTGCGATTGCAGAAGCGGGAGACCATTATTCGACCGCAGATATCAAAGAAGAAATATTGAAACACCAAAGTGCATCTTCCCGCACAGTTCTTGTCACCACTCGCAGTGAAGAAGATATAACGCCAGTGACAAACGGTGCAAGCAGCGATGCGGTCCACGCCTACCACGGTTTACTGATCGTCGAGGCAGCGCCCGAAAAAACAAAAGACTTCTTCCAGCAAACCTTTTAAGTCATCAACGCTCAAAACCGTTTCGCCCTGTATTACTAACGGTAAAAGTTTGCGAACGGCTCGCAAATTTTATAAAAAATATCAGTTTGGTTACGGCTATCAGAATGAACCAGCCGTGCTGGGCCAATCTCTGGAAAGCCGGGCTTGGTGCTGGGTTTCAACATGAACCAGTCGAGACGAAATTCTTTCAGCTTTCTTTTTGCCACAACCCACGATAAATGGGCCAGCCGGCAAGGCGTTTTTTTCTTTCAAAGCTGGTTTGATAATCCATGTTATGTTCTGCAAAGCGTTCCTGCGGGGCGGGAAGTTCTTTGAATTTTTCAATTTCCCTGATATGCCCGCTCATCAGTTCCCAATAATCGAACACATCGGTCCAGCCGTGCAATAAGCCCCCCGGCTGGAGCGTCTGATAAACCTGTTGGGCAAACTCTGCGGTGAATAAGCGCCGTTTATGATGTTTGGCTTTCCACCACGGATCGGGGAAATAAACATGTATCGCTG
>WFOZ01000945.1 GCA_015487825.1 Planctomycetaceae bacterium | reverse complement strand
TGATTATTTTGAATCCTATTTTCGGAACTGGAGTTATCGAGAACGTCGATCAATCCGGAGATAAGTTGCTTATTCATATCAGAGCGTCTTTTTATTTGAGAATTAAACTTATCAATCATCCGTGCTACTAACGAAAAATGTTTTTGGTCGGTGCGCAAATTTCTTGATATATTTCCCGTACAACGGCTTTCCAAAACCGTAGTACATCGCTCGTTTAGCAGCAACCATCGGTGCCGCAGCAGTCTTCTGCGGGGGCGACATTTTTTTTCGTTTTTCCCTGTTTGGTTTCGTGAGCAGAGCGAATACTGCCTGCATGGCAATTGAACTGCGGGGCTTGCTCCAAGGCAATATTTTCGTGGGGCGGCACCGCTGTGATATCCTTCTGGTAAGGCTCTCGGGAATATATATTGAATGTTTTATCACAGACCGCCATCCGTTTTCCTCGTATCAGTTTGTGGCCATCATCATCGATCACTGCCTTCCAGGGGCCGTTGTAGATAACCGCCTGTCTGCGATCCAGGCAGGGACCATCTTTCCCTTTGAACGCTTCGATAGTTAAAGAGCGAAACTCAATTCCTTCCACAACGGTCCATGGTTCGGGTTGCCGGGCGAGAATAGTGCAACCATAGAAGCCGGCTTCTTCAAACACGGCCAGGAATTCATCTTCGCGAAACGCACCGCTGATGCACCCGCTCCATAATGTTGGGTCATTCTGTAACTGAACGGGGACATCTTCATCGCAGGTAATATCGCTGATCACCGCTCGCCCGCCTCGTTTGAGAACACGAAAAATTTCTGCGAACAGTTGCTTGCGATCCTGCTTCCCAACCAGATTGAGTACGCAGTTTGAGACGACCACATCGACCGTATTATCAGGAATCAGCGGTTGTTCATTTCGCAGTTGGTCGGCAACTTCCTGCGCCTGCATCCAGTCAGCAGATGTCTTTACCGGATGTTCGCTAAGGTACGCTTCAAAAGCATCGAGATCGAGTTTCAGATCCTGTATTTTTCCTTTGTGAAATTCGACGTTGGAGTAACCTAATTTCTGGGACATTTCCGGCTGATATTTTCTGGCCAGTGCCAGCATGACATCGTTACAGTCAACACCAATAACCCGCCCTGCTTCGCCAACAACCTGAGAGGTGATGTAACAGATCTTTCCGCCACCCGATCCCAGGTCCAAAACGGTTTCTCCTGCATGGACATATTTTGAAGGATCACCACAGCCGTAATCCCGCTCGACAATTTCCTGTGGAATCATCGAGAGATACTGAGCATCGTAATCAACCGGGCAGCAAAGAGCCTGTTCTTTTTGCTGGGCAGCATCTGCATATCGATCACGGACCGCCTGGTCAATGTTCAATTGTTCCTCGCTCTGTTCGCAACAACTCTGGCCCTGCGCGGAACCGGTTCCCGAATCGGACCCGTTTACTATATCCAATTGTGTCATCAAAATATCTTTCAGTTATCACCAGGTGTCTGGAAACAGGCCAGATTCTGTCTGACTTGCTTAATCTGCATAATGGGAGGAAACTTCTGTTCAAAAAAGGAAGAAATCAGTCTCATGAAGAATTCAAAGACGCTGATGTATATAATACCGCGATCAGATTCTCTTCGACAAGCCGAGTCTGTTCGGAGGCCATCTCTGAGGCGATTCTTCTCTTTTCGAAAGAATATCTGTTTTTTACCACGTTCCCATCCATTATAATTTACTCTCAGGCGATGTCTATTTTCGGTGATGTTCTTCACAAAACTGCTCGTTTGAGACAAAAAACCGTTTTTAGAGTGCCTTTCGCTCTATAGCATCTTGTGGTGACCGAATTTTCCTTTCTGCAACAATTTCAGGGATCATACTATGGATTTGCGAATGTGCCCGTCTTGCCAGCAATCGGTGCTGGACGATGATGCTCAGGATTGCCCGTTTTGCGGTGCAGCCATGGATGGTTCATCAGGTGCGACGAAGGCGAAAACTCCTTCTGGCAAACAGCCTGCTTCTAAAAAAGCAAGGCCGGAAAAAAAACAGGCTGCTCCTGCTATAAGTTCACCCGAAAAAAAAGATGATGATCCTTTTGCAGTCGAAATAAAAACGAATAAGCAGGCAATTCCGCTACGAAGAAAACCGACTGCAAAAATATCATTTCGTATCGTCTGCCCGATGTGCGACACATCCGGTTTTGCAACAAAAGCGGTCGCAGGGAAAGAGGTAAAATGCCCCAATCCCGATTGTCTGATGCCGGTTTTTACTGCTCCGGAAATCAAAAAAGAAGAACCGAAAGTCGAAAAGAAATCGATTTTCACTCCTGCTCTGATTGCTGGTGCGGGAGGCGGCGTACTGATTATCGGCATTCTACTTTTCTTTTTTCTGCAGGCCCCTGCTCCCAAACCGAAGCCGCTTGTCGACCAAGGTGAATCAAATGAAACCCCGACTGGAACGGAAGAATCGCCTCAAAGAACTCCCGTCGAACAGGTGAAACAGCCTCCCAAAATCAGTATCGCAAAAGTGAAAGAGCAGATTCTAGAGCAGAATACAGATGCTGTCCTTCAAAGAAAAAATCGTAGTAAATCGTTCTGTAGAAGACTCAGTTCAGAAACTTATGTTGAACTGGGTGATATTAAGAAAGCTTTGTATCAGTTGGAAAAACTGGAC
>WFOZ01000944.1 GCA_015487825.1 Planctomycetaceae bacterium | reverse complement strand
GATCGATACTAGCGAACAGGTGTTTGTGCTGCTGACGGAAAAGTTTGCGAAGGGCTCGCAAATTTTAGAAAAATATCAGTTTGGTTACGGCTATCAGAATGAACCAGCCGTGCTGGGGTTTCTCTCGCTTCTGAGGCTGGCTATTCCTCATTGCATTCAAGCAGTGGTAATGTTACGTTCACTGTCTCCGGGGAGGCGAATAAGAAATAAGCCTGAAATACCCTGAATTGACAGGGGCGCTAACTTGTTCGCGCGGTCATGAAGCGTTATTTTCTTTTCATAAACTTTGAAAACCAACCACCTACGCTTTTAGCGGCTATATAAACAGGCAATCGGAATCCCTGATGACAAACGGGAATGATTATTCGCAACGGATTGTAATAACCGGTATCGGACTGACTGCTCCGAATGGTAATAACCTCGCAGAGTTCCGTGGAAATCTGCTCGCAGGGCATTCCGGTGTGCAGCCATATAATATCCGTTACATGGGGGACGTTCTGGCCGGGATCTGTGATTTTGATACACTGAAGTACCAGAAGCGTAAAGACTTGCGACGCGGTACGCGAGTCGGTTCAATTTCCGTCTATTGCGCAAACGAGGCAATTCAGGATGCCGGGATTGACTGGGAAAAGACTCAGAAAGATCGAGTCGGCGTTTATCTGGGAATTACCGAACATGGTAACGTCGAAACAGAGAACGAAGTCTACGAAATCTCTCAGTTCGATTACGATACTTCTGTCTGGACTCATCACCATAATCCACGAACGGTTGCTAATAATCCCGCAGGGGAAGTGACCATTAACATGGGCATTACCGGACCGCACCTAACATTAGGTGCTGCCTGTGCTGCCGGAAATGCAGGATTGATTCATGCTGCTCAGATGCTGAGATTAAGTGAAGTCGATTTGGCGATTGCAGGTGGCGTTTCGGAAAGTATTCATACCTTCGGCATTTTCGCCAGTTTTCATAGTCAGGGAGCCTTGGCAACACACGAAGATCCCGCCAAGGCAAGCAGGCCGTTTGATACCGCTCGAAACGGGATTGTTGTTGCCGAGGGGGGCGGGATTTGTACTGTCGAAAGGCTTTCCGATGCTTTGGAGCGTGGTGCAAAAATTTATGGCGAAATTCTCGGTTACGCCATGAATTCCGATGCAACAGACTTTGTATTACCCGATGCCAACCGGCAGGAGCAGTGTATTCGCCTGGCTTTGAAACGGGCAAATCTTAACGCAGAGGATATTGATATCGTCAGCAGTCACGCGACCGCCACAGAGCAGGGCGATATCGAAGAAACCAAAGCGTTACGCAATGTGTTCGGACAGTGCAGCGATACGTACATCAATAATACAAAAAGCTTTATTGGTCACGCGATGGGGGCTGCTGGGGCATTGGAATTGCTCGGGAACATCCCTTCATTTGAAGACGACGCCATTCACGCTACAATCAACCTGGATGACCTTGACCCGAGATGTGCGATGGATCAAATTGTCGCTAATCATCCGAAGTCAAAAACGGGAATTCAAACAATCCTGAATAATTCATTTGGAATGCTTGGGATTAACTCGGTGGTCATTATTAAAAAATACGACGAATAATTTCATTGCAGAAGCTGTTTACCTGAAACATGATCTGCATATTCAAACAAACAAATTAGATGGAGAGAGATTGCATGGCCCCGGCAGAAATTCGGCAGGTTATTCTGGATATCCTCAAAAAAATTGCCCCTGACGAAGACCTTTCTTCACTCGACGATTCGGTTCCGTTTCGCGAACAGATGGAACTCGATTCGATGGATTTTCTCGATATTGTCATGGAGCTGCGTAAAGCGTATCGCGTTCAAATTCCAGAAGAGGATTATCACCACCTCGGTACGATGGACAGCACCGTTACCTATTTGACACCAATCCTCAAAGACGCCTGATATATTTATTGGTGGCAAGCCGGGATCGTTACCCTCTTGGCTTGAGCGGTTTTTATCAACCAGATGACCAGGGGGATAATCAATCCCCCGGCTCGCCTTTACTGCTTCAAAGGGCCTGTTGTGCATTACGACACACTGATTATCGGAGCCGGTCTTTCCGGATTGGCTGCTGGTATTCGGCTGGCCTACTTCGACCAGCAGGTTTGCGTGCTGGAACGCCACACGACAATTGGCGGGCTGAATTCATTCTATCGGTTGCGCGGTCGAAATCATGATGTTGGCCTGCACGCGGTAACAAATTACGCAAAGCCGGGGAGCAAAACCGGTCCCTTAAGCAAACTGCTGAGACAACTTCGCATTCGCTGGGATGATTTTTCACTATGCGAACAGAACGGTTCTTCGATTAAGTTTCCTGGCTGCACGCTTCAGTTCTCAAACGATTTTGAGCTTCTTCATGAGCAGATCAACACCGCTTTTCCATCGGAAAAAGATAACTTTTCCCGTTTGCATCAGTTCCTGATCAACTTCAATGAACTCGATCTTCAGCAGGACGCTCAATCTGCACGAGAGACGCTTAAACGTTATCTCAAAGATCCAATGTTAATCGATATGCTTTTCTGCCCACTTATGTTTTATGGTAGTGCCAGGCCCGATGACATGGATTTGAATCAGTTTGTTATTATGTATAAAAGCATTTTCATGGAAGGGTTCGCACGACCGTTCAAGGGAGTCCGCCCGATCATGAAAACGCTTGTCAGGCAGTATAAAAAACTGGGTGGGGAATTGCGTCTCAGAGCTGGTGTTAAACGGATTGTAACTGAAGGGCGCAGTGCAGTCGGAGTGGAGCTAGACGATGGGACTC
>WFOZ01000943.1 GCA_015487825.1 Planctomycetaceae bacterium | reverse complement strand
CTTTGTCGAAAGGCAGCAACTTATTATTACAATTTCCGAACTGACCGATCTTTCCATGGAACAACTGGCCATCCAGCAAAACGGGGGCCTGTTTCAGGATACATTCGGAATGAAAATTTTATTACGTGCAACAAGAGAGGAACAGAGATTCTGGAAGTAAGCAGATATCTGGCTCGCATCCAACGGAGTTTTGCAAGTACATTTTATTCAACCCGGCGAGGCATAACCGCCACCAGTAAAATGAATCGGCAATATAGTAAGATCGCTTTGGAAAGTGGGCCTGTAATAGATACCTGAATCGACGATTCTGGAAAGCCGTCGTACAATAAATGTTACACAATTTCTAATCGCAGCATGGTTAAAACTTAATGCTCTTTGATATCAGTAGTACAGAGAAATAAAATGTCACACGGTGCAGCACGATTTATTAACCGGGAACTGAGTTGGCTTCAGTTCAACCAGAGAGTTCTTGATATTGCCTTATCAGCAGAGCAACCATTGCTCGAACGGCTGAAATTCCTGGCGATCACGGCTTCAAATCTTGATGAGTTCTTCATGGTTCGTGTTGGTGGGTTGCAACTGTTGGCAAAAAGAAATGTGCAACGAGCGGATTTTGCAGGAATGACTCCTGAAGAACAATTAAAAAAAATCCGCGAACGAATTCGAGTCATGCTGGCAGATCAATACCGCTGCTACCGCGAAGAACTGGAACCCGAACTGTTTGAAGCCGGGATTCGACGAGTAAGATTTGATGATGCAACACAGGCACAGATGCGGGTGATCGAGGAACGCTTTGATGAAGAACTGGCATCCATTCTTTCTCCCATCGCCTTATGGCCCGGTGAGGAAATACCCATGTTTCCGGAGCCGGAAATTTGCGTTGCAGTTCGTCTGCAAAACAAGCAGGAGCAGGAAAACCCGTTTCGATATGTCCTTATCCCATTGGGAAATCAGCTTCCCCGATTTTTGACACTGCCTTCAGAAACCGGATATGAATTTATGCTTCTGGAAGATGTTGTCGGGATGTTTGCTCAACGATTCTTTCCCGATGAAACCGTGATTGAAACGACTTCGTTTCGTATTACCCGCAATGCTGATTTAATCGTCAGCGAAGATGTCGCCTCCGACTTCATGGCGGAAATGGAACAGTTATTACAGGCTCGCAAAGAAAGCCATTGCGTTCGGCTTGAAATTGATGCTCAGGCCTCTGCGACTTTGCAGGCACACTTAACACAAACGTACCGGGTTTCCCCAGCCGATGTCTATCCAATTCAAGGACCTCTTGACCTTTCAGATATGATGCCTCTGTCCGGGCTGAAAGGTTTTGAAAAACTGACCGACGAACCATGGGTTTCATTTCCTTCTGCAGAAATCAGCACCACTGATTCGATGTTTGAGCAGCTATCAGCGAAAAGTATACTCCTGCTACATCCTTACGAATCATTCGATCCGGTGATTCGGTTTATTGATGAAGCAGCTGATGATCCGGACGTACTGTCGATTAAGCAGACGCTATATCGCACGAGCTCAGACAGCCCGATTGTCGCTGCTTTAATGCGGGCAGCTCAAAGCGGAAAATATGTGACAGCTATTGTTGAGTTAAAAGCGAGGTTCGATGAAGTTCGAAACATCGACTGGGCCAAACAGCTCGAACGTGAAGGAGTGAATGTCATTTACGGTGTGCGTCACCTGAAAACACATGCAAAAATCTGCGTGATTGTCCGCCAGGAACCGCAGGGAATTCGGCGTTATGTTCATTTCGGTACAGGAAATTATAACGAAAAAACAGCGAGGCTTTACAGCGATGTCAGTTATATGACATCCGATTTTGATCTCTGTGCAGATGCGGTTTCTTTCTTCAATGCGGTTACCGGTGGTTCTTCGCCTCAGCCGTTTCATAAACTGGAAGCGGCTCCACTCAGTTTGAAATCACGGTTGCTGGAAATGATCGACATTGAAATTGACCAGGCCAACCGGGGAGGCAAGGCGTTTATCCGGGCGAAAGTCAACTCGCTGGTCGATGCAGAAATTATCGAAGCCCTTTATCGGGCCTCGGCAGCCGGTGTCACCGTACAGCTTAATATTAGAGGAATCTGCTGTCTCAGACCTGGAGTTACTAATTTAAGTGAAAACATCGAAGTCACCAGTATTATCGATCGCTACCTGGAACATGCCCGCATCGTTCACTTTCATCACGGGGGGGATGATCGCGTCCTGATTTCCAGTGCAGACTGGATGCCCAGAAATCTCGACCGGCGAATCGAACTGCTTGTCCCGGTTGAAGACGAGCCCTGCAAGTCCCGCTTAATCAATCTACTGGAAATCTACTTCCAGGATAACGTAAAGGCAAAACGCTTAACAAAAGAGGGAGAGTACGTACCGGTTCAGAAATCTTCACAGCCATTTCGGGCCCAGGAATATTTTCAACAGACAATTTCCCGGCGAGCCAAAGAGAGCAAGCAACAACATGTCACTTTTTTCGAACCTCATAAATCCCCTTCGTAAGAAATAAGTGAGCTTCACAGACTTTTTTCGCTCTCCATTTTAATCGCTCGTGGAAACAGAATATTGTTTTCTTTGTGAATATGCTGATGCAGATCGCGTTCGAGCTCAGCCAGAGCATCAAACATCGCCCGATAAGTATTGCAGGCCCACTGCGGCGGAGTGTAGTCGTCAGTCAGTTCACGCAGTTTTTCCAATGCGGAACCTGCCTCTGAATGCTCCAGTTCCATCTGGTGTATTGGATTGGCCAGCGAGCCACAATGAAATTGCGGAGCCGTTTCACTGGCATCAATCTGACGCACCATCGGAAATAAAATCTGCTCCTCTTTTGCAAGATGGCTCAACAGTTCTTCACTCATTGCAGAGTAAGTATCTCTTATTTCAAGAAGAGCCGGATTCTTCTCGCCATGAACACTCGCGACCCGCTTGGTCATCTTGTCGAGTCGTGGAAATTCGCTACGCAGGTAAGCATGATGCGTCTGTTCAATGTGATCTGCAAGTTCGGTCAGAGACATTGCATCTGCATCGACAACATTTTCGTTGAGGCCGCAGTTGGCAAGTTCTTCTAATCGGGAGACAAATTCGTTCGCATCAAGCCCTTTTTTCTCGCAAACGACATCCAATGTTTTCTTTCCGCCGCAGCAGTAGTCTATTCCCTCCTGTTCAAACAGACGGGAAAGGGACGGGCAGCGCGTTACAACTTCTGCCACTGTGTCGGTTGCCTGGATAGCTGGCATGAAATCTTCCTTTCAGATTAAATAGTACACTTCGGGGTGTAGATTATAATCGCACATTGCATTATGTACGTCAAGGTGTATTATTACTGTCAAGGAGAAAAAAGATGATTCCAATGACGGCTGAATACGCATTACGGGCAATTGTATGGCTTGCAAGTCATTCAGAACAGACACAAACCAGTGAGCAGATCGCAACAGCGACGCAGGTTCCCCCGCGATATCTGTATAAAGTTCTGCAATCTCTTGCACAAGCTGAATTGATCCATTCACAACCGGGACCACGTGGAGGATATTCGCTGGCCCGCTCTGCGGACCAGATTTGTCTGCTGGATGTTATTAACACTGTCGCTCCGATTGCCCGCATCACATCGTGTCCCTTGAGTATCAAATCTCACGCAACAGAACTCTGCCCATTACATGGAGAATTGGATAAAGCCTACCGGCAGATTGAAAACGCCTTCAAAAAAGTAACCATCGCCCAACTTGTCAACCGCCCGCTATCGGTAACATCGTTTTGCGAAACGACAACAGGTAAAACAGACGAAACTTGAACGACAATTACTGTTTCATCATTGCCATCTATAACTGATAAACTCCTGCGAAGAATGTTAAATTTGTGGATGACGACTTGATTGAACTTTCCGCTTACCATGAAGCAGGTCATGCGTTGATGGCAACTCTGGTAGGAGCCTTTGTGGAGTCAATTACGATTGATCCCGACTGGGATGATTCTCCTGAGCGATATGCAGATACACGCATCGGCTGGCCCGTCGATAATTTTTCCGAACGGGAGCTCCAGGAAAAAATGATCCTCGTTGCGCTGGCTGGTCCGGTGGCAGAGATGCTTCATACGGGTGATCCTTATCATCCGGGACTGGTCGCAGAATGGGCTAACGACTGGCGGCAGGCAGAAAATGCTGCTGAGAAAATTCTTGACGGCAAGCAAAAACAATATGCCCACCTCGAACAGAAAACGATCGAACTTTACCATCTGCTGGACCAGAACCATTACTGGGCAGCGATCGCAGCAATCGTCGATAACCTTCTGGCTCACGAAACGATGCAACGCGAACAAGTAGAAGAAATCCTGCAAATCTGGCTTTGAAAACCTGAGCAAAGAAAATTGAAAAAGAGTCATCTTTCTTTGCCATCGCAGGCAGATCACTGCTACAATAAAGGATATCGAGGTCCCGATTCTATCCAACATGAATCGGGCAGTATGTGCCTGTGAATTAAATTATGAAAGGCTCGTTTTCATGTCTGCTAAACACCTGGCTTTTGCCCTGACTGCTTTATTTGTTTTAGAAGCAACGCTTAACTCGGCAGTTGCTGCAATAATTCGTATCCCCGGAGATCACAAAACAATTCAAGCCGGGATTGATGCTGCAGTTTCCGGCGATACCGTTCTGGTTGCAGCGGGAACG
>WFOZ01000942.1 GCA_015487825.1 Planctomycetaceae bacterium | reverse complement strand
ACTCTATATTACTCAAAATGAATGAGTTTAACGAAGAGGAATTCCATCAATGGATGCGACAGATTCAACAACAGAAAATGATAATGGGCCGTGGTGGCAGGGAGTTACACGCTATCAGTGGCTGGTGCTTCTGATTGCTTCGGCTGGTTGGATATTTGATGTCTATGAAGGGCAGATATTTAACCTCACCCGTTACGATATGTTAACGGATCTTCTTGGGGAAAACTCGGGAGATGTCAACAAATATGGGGACATGTTTCTTGCCATATTTCTTCTTGGTGGAACCGTGGGAGGGCTGTTGTTCGGATCATTGGCTGATCGTTACGGTCGCAGATCGATTATGGTCATTACTATTTTGATGTATTCGATCTTTTCCGGAATGACGTTCTTTGCGACAGAGCTTTGGCATGTTGCCGCATTGAGATTTTTTGTTGCTATGGGAGTGGGAGGAGAGTGGGCGGTGGCTGCGAGTCTTGTCGCTGAAGTTTTCCCCAAAAGGGCACGAGCTCATGCTTCGAGCATTTTTCACGCAACCAGCGTTCCTGGAACCTGGCTGGCAGCGATTGCGGCTCTGGTTGTTGGTACCCAGTGGCGCTATGCGTATCTAATTGGTGTCCTGCCGGCTTTGTTGATTCTCTGGGTTCGTGCAAGTGTTAAAGAAACTGACCAGTGGAAGAGACAGAAGCAAAGTGATTCAAGCGATAAAATGGGGAGCTTCGAAGACCTGTTACTTAATAAACGTTGGGCAGGTCGGGCGTTACTTGGCATGCTGCTTGCCGCAGTAGGGCTTGGTACATTCTGGGCCGTTACTGCAGGCGGTCAGCAACTGGTACAGTCATTGTTGGAATCCTGGGGAGTCGATAAAGCAGAGGCTAATCGATCCGGTAAGTTTGCATATGGACTGGTTCAGGCTCTCGGAGGAGGGATTGGATTAGTTGCCTTTGGGCCTTTGTGTGCTCGCCTGGGACGCAAAACTACTTTTATAGGATTTCACATTCTGGCGATGATTATTGTGCCGATTACCTGTTACTTTCCGCAAACTTACTCGCAGTTACTGTGCATTCTCCCTCTTTATGGCTTTTTTACGTTAGGTATTCACGCAGGGTATGCGGTTTATTTTCCGGAATTGTTTCCAACACATTTGCGAGCAACAGGGACCAGTTTCTGCTTCAATGGAGGCAGATTACTGGCAGTGCCAATTTTACTGTTCTCTTCAGAACTCAAATCTGTTGAAGGGTTAGACTTTCGCTGGGCCATTACGCAGCTTTCCTGGCTGTTTGCATTGGGGATTATCGTCATGCTGTTTCTTCCTGAAACTCGAGGAAAAGAATTACCGGAATGAGCAACTTATTTTTGCCTGGTGATCCGTATTGGGGCATGGCAATCATCGCTTTGATTGTAATGGTCTCGGGGTTTGTGCAAAGTTCTCTGGGGTTTGGTTATGCCATCACTGCGCTGGCGGTGATGCCGATTGTTTTGGAACCTCGTTCATCGCACATTGTTATTTCCCTGAGCGGCTTGCCAGTGCTGTTTATGACGGCTTGTTCGTACAAGTCGTGTGTTAAACGAGTGGAAATCAGGCGAACACTTTTGGGAGCATTGCTGTTTTTGCCTCTTGGCTTATTGCTTTTCGCATCCTTGCCTCAGCAGTTACTAAGTCAGGTGACCGGACTGGCAATTCTTCTTTTTGTAATTTTCGATCATTTCAAGAAAGAAAAAAAGACAGAGACAGTATCGCCCTGTTGGCTTTCTTACCTTGCTGGTGGTTTGAGTGGTTTTCTTGCCGGGGCAGTCAGTATTGGCGGTCCGCCGGTAGCCACCTACGCGCTGGGGCGAGGCTGGAATCCAGCAACATTCAAGTCGTTTGTCAGTAGCTGCCTGTTATTAATTGCGTCTCTGAAAATACTTGGTTTGTTCGCGGGAGGTTTTTTGTTGCGTGATGATCTGTTTCATGCATTGTGGGCTATCCCTTTTGCAATTGGTGGTGTTTTGGCCGGGACTGCGATCAGCCAATTCATCAGACCTCAGCTTTTTCGAAAGTTAATTACAATCATGCTGATCGTGGCTGCATCAAACCTGATCTTGAATGGGACTCAGTCTTCCC
The DNA here is from genome assembly GCA_015487825.1 of Planctomycetaceae bacterium. GTDB lineage: Bacteria > Planctomycetota > Planctomycetia > Planctomycetales > Planctomycetaceae > Rubinisphaera. Next base: position 196 of record WFOZ01000942.1, on the reverse strand, counting down.
GGCAGACAGTAGCCTCAAAATCACAACCCGTTTTCCTGCATGTGGTATCGCAGTAACTTTTATTAATTGTCTCAAACGATACTTGCCAATTATTGATTGATGTTGAAAGAAAGATTATCCCAATGAGAACAATTGCAATAATTGGAGGCGGATTCAGCGGAACAATGACCGCAGTCAATCTTGCTCGATTTAGCGT
>WFOZ01000941.1 GCA_015487825.1 Planctomycetaceae bacterium | reverse complement strand
GAGTGATCCCGAAGGACTGGATGCGATTCGGCGTTGGCTTAACAGCGGAGGCCATTTGTGGGTCATGCTTGACAAAGTTGATTCGCGATTATTGGAAGTCTTGCTGGGAGACGTTTATCAGGGACAGGAGGTCGAATCTGTTGAATTATCGAGTTTGCAATTTGTGGACTCAAATGGAGTCTCCAGTGCTCGCAGGGAATATGACACACCTGTAACGATGAAGCGAATTCTGGTTGACGATATCGAAGTCGAATACTCGGTCGATGGCTGGCCAGCGGCCTTCTGGATAGAGTACGGTCGTGGAAAAGTTCTGCTGACAACTCTGGGGCCCAATGCGTGGGTGCGACCTCGAACTTCGGATGATCCCAGGTCTCGTGCAGGCGATGGGTGGGAAACGAATCAGGTTGTGCTACCTCACTTCGAAGCAATTTCTGCTGATTATTTCAGTAATTCTTTCGATAATTCTGATCGAGCAAACAGTGTGCTGCCTGTATTTGCATCACAAATCAATCAATTTGTTGGCTATAAAATTCCTCGTCGCCAAGCCGTTGTCAGTATTCTATTGGGGTACAGTTTTCTTACTTTTGTTGTAGCGACTTATTTGTGGCGAAAAGAACGCTTAGCGTTGTTTGGCCTGCTGGGCCCGTTGATGGCAGCGGCAACCGGAGTTGCATTGATTGCAGTACGTCCCACAAACCAGAATATTCCATCGATGGCAGTAACAGCTGAAATCATCACCCCAATTCCCGGGACAGACGATTATCAGGCTCAAGGCATTGTGGGATTGTGCTCAACTGGTTCTTCAGTTGCTCATCTGACTGGCCATTCTGGAGGTTGGCTTCTTCCCGATTGGGCAGGCTATCCAAGTGGGATCCGGTCCCTCAATTACAGCAGTGAAACAACATGGGAATGGGACGGACTTCGCAATACACCTGGATTCCGAATCGGTGAATTTTATCAATCAGGTCGCTTCAGCCGTACAGATGTCGTTGCCACATTTAATGAGCAAGGTGTCTCTGGGCAACTCAACTTGCCAGAGAATCTGAAACCCGAAGATGCCATTGTGTTGACACGCCAGGGACGAATCGGCGCGAAGATCTCGGGTGAGATGCAATTCACTGCAATCGCAAGCGATACCCTGGATAGCGAACAATACTTATCAGCAAATTTACTGAGTGACGAGCAACGTCGTCGAAGTGAAATTATTGCACAATTATCAACCAGATCGACAATTCCCTGGAACATAAACGAGCCCCAGCTATTGTTTTGGACGCAACCTTGGGATTTAGGGTTTGAGTTCGGCGAGAATAATCAACGTCAGGGAAACGCATTAGTCGCCGTGCCGATACAATTCCAGCGACCATCTGCCGGAAGCCGTGTAAAAATCCCTGGTCCGTTTCTGGATTTTCGTGAAGTGATTGGACCAAATGGCCAAATATTTGGCGGGCTTTATAGTGATTTAAAACATGAATGGATTGAGAAAAGCGGGCATTCGGAAACTTGGCTTGGTTTTCAAATACCTGGTGCACTACTACCATTAAACCCCGTTCGTGCTCAAGTTCAAATCGATGTGTCCGGTCCAGTTGGACATCTTGAACTGTCGGGCTGGAATGGGCATTCTAAAGCTAATGTGAAAACCTGGAACAATCCCGTCGGCAGGTTGATGGTTACAATTGAAGATACTTCATCTTTATATTTAACTGAAAAAGGGCAACTGCTGCTGTTTTTATCAGCCGGAAAAAAACAAGAAATAGATTTCAGTAGTAATCTAGCTGCTCCTCGCTGGAAAATCGAATCGATGAGCCTTTCACTTGAAGCTGATATTCCAGCACTGCCAGTAAAGCAAAACTAACAAATATTTCTGCACAAAATACAGCAAATTAATATGCCTCAACAGGAAGTAAAAATGTGAATACTCAAGATGCGATCATAATACGGGGACTAACGAAAAAATATGGAGAGAAGCTTGCTCTTGATTCACTTGATTTGTCAATCCCTGTCGGTCAAATTTTAGGATTGATTGGTCCCAACGGTGCAGGGAAAACAACGACCATTAAAATTTTGGTAGGCCTTGCCCGCCCCACTTCCGGCACGGCCCATATTGGGGGTGTTGATTGTGTCCGGGACGCAAAGAAAATAAAAAGTATTGTCGGCTACATGCCTGATAAATTTGGGTCTTACGAAAATATGCGAGTGTTTGAATATCTCGACTTTTTCGGTGCGGCGTTTGGCCTGAAAAGAAGCAATAGACTTCGACGCATTGAAGAAGTTATGGAGATGACCCAATCGGCCTACATGCGAGATATGTTCGTTGAGGCTTTGAGTCACGGAATGGCTCAGCGACTGGCTATCGCTCGCACTTTACTGCATGATCCACAAGTTCTGATTCTGGATGAACCAGCAAATGGGTTGGACCCGCAAGCTCGAGTTGACATGCGAGAATTGTTACTCAACCTGGCTGCCGCAGGAAAAACACTGCTGGTTACCAGTCACATCCTGCCGGAGTTGTCTCGAATATGTCATCGCATCGCAATTCTGACACATGGTAAATTACGTGCCAGCGGAACCGTTGCTGAAATAAGCCGCCAGGTCAATCAGCGTCGAACAATCGAGGTGCAATTAAACGGCGAACAGGAAGTTGATCGAGCTGCGACTATTATCCGTCAATACACAGAAACAGAACAAGACGCCGAGGTTGTTCTGGCAAAGACTGAAATGTCAGTTCGGTGTCGTACTTCAAAAACGGAATCCGAGCTTGGAGGGTTACTCGCAGCACTGGTTTCGGCAGGGGTTCAGGTGACACAATTTCGTGAACTTCAGACGGATCTCGAAGAAGCCTTCATCTCGTTTACTCGCGAATCCAGCGAAGTGGCAGTCCCGACTTCTGTGACGACACAGGAGGATGACTGACATGCAAAATCCTGTTCTGGAACGTGAACTGACCGGTTTGCTTCGTCAGCGATGGACGATCGGGGCTTTGTGTGGATTGACTTTGTTGCTTAGCTTACTGATTGCACTGCGTTGGCCCACTGACGAGCGAATGGCGATGAGCGGGACCCGTTCAATAGAGATCTTTCAACTGTTTACCGGCGGGCTGTTGATGACCATGTTATTGTTGTTTCCCGTCTTTCCGGCAACGTCACTGGTTAAGGAAAAACGAAGTGGCACTCTTGCATTACTGCTTAATTCACCGTTGGGTCCACTTCAGATATATCTCGGGAAACTTGGCGGTGGGCTTGGAGTCGCTGTGTTGTTTCTCGTGTTAAGTATACCGGCGGCCGTGGCTTGTTATACAATTGGTGGTGTATCTCTCACACGAGAAATCGCAGGAGCGTACGGAATTCTGTTGCTGACAGTTCTGATGTGTGCAACGCTAGGATTGTTGATCAGTAGCTTGGCTGATTCGATTGATGCAGCCATTCGTTGGACGTATGCAACCATTCTGACCATCTCGTTTTTATCGCTGATACCACATTATTTCTTTGTTGGTTCCAGTGGCCTGACGGGGGAATTTGTAGAGTGGTTTCGCTGCCTTTCTCCAATTGCTGCGTTAATGCACCTGTTAGGGGCAGGTGATATTGGCGCCCGAGGTGTCGCTGGCAACGTAGATGTTTCTCTACGGTTTGCTTTTCTTGCGGTTGGGATCTCTGCCATTTCCTCAATCTGGACGGTCAGTCGACTGAATCATAAATTGTTTGATCGATCGCGTGATGCAGGCACGATGGTGGAAGACCGGAATCTCTCCACGCGAATTATCAGGCGTACCATGTATTTAATTGATCCTAAAAGAAGATCCAAACTGATCAGCCCATTTGTTAATCCCGTGATGGTCAAGGAATTTCGCTGTAGAAGGTTTGGTCGATTACATTGGCTACTGCGACTGGTCTCGATTTGTATTTTATTATCGTTGGGGATGACTATTCTCACGACAACACAGACGATTAGCTGGGATGTTGCCACAATCGGCGGGATTATGGTTTTATTACAGGTCTCGTTATTAGTGCTACTGACCCCCAGCTTAACTTCGGGACTCATTGCGACTGAACGTGAAACCGGAGGCTGGGTACTTTTGCAGTCGACGACAATGCCGGTTTACCGAATTGTTTGGGGAAAAATGCTTTCCGTAATTTTGACACTGGCTCTTGTGATGTGTGCGACACTACCCGGCTACGTTGTTATGGTTTACATTTCTCCTGGACTGAGAGACCAGGTTGAAAGAGTCGTTGTTTGCCTGATTTTAACAGCTCTGTTTTGTATGATGCTCAGTGCAGCAATTGGATGTTTATTTCGCCGTACCGCCTCTGCAACAGTTGCATCCTACTCTGTTTTACTGTTTATCTGCGGAGTGCCTCTATTAGTCTGGCTGGGCAGAGAGAACCCCTTCGGACATTCCTTTGTTGAAAATGTTCTCAAAATCAACCCGATTGCTGCGGCCTTTTCTGTAATCCGCCTGGATGGATTTCAAAATTATGACCTGATTCCCACCAACTGGTGGTTCATGGGAATCACTTCCTTTATTAGCCTGATCGTGCTGATTGGGCAGTCCTATAGAATTTCACGTCCAGAGTAATCCGGAAGAGTTATTATGTCCTTTTCTGTCAGTCAATTGCGTGCTGTTGTACTCGCATTTCGCATGAGATACTCTCTTATTACAATCTCAATCTTCTTGTGCATTGTATTCCAGTCCACCATAAATGCCGAAGAATTACGACCTTCATTTCTGATGTTTTCTGATCCGGCTTTTGAGGTTCCGACAAACTCGAACGTGTTGCCTCCCAAAATTGTTGACTTCTGGCGATCAGCTCTTCAAAGTTCTAATACAAGCCATCGCTTAGCGGCTGCCAACGATATATCCGTTGCATACAAAAAAGGATTTCATGAGGTTAAAGCTGCTATTGCTGAACTGCGAGAGATGCTGCGAAATGAAAGTGAAAATGCACGGACTGTAGTCGCCCAGATTCTTATTGAACTCGATGCCCGTGAGGCAGCTGATGATTTATTTGATTATTCCCGCAGATCAGGATCGCAATTCCGTTTATTGGTTGAACCTGCTTTAGCAAAATGGGATTACCAGGCAATACGCCCTGTCTGGAGATCGCGTTTCAAGGATCAATCAGTTTTTCGACGTGAATTGATTCTAGCGTGCCGAGGCAGTGGTCAGGTAAAAGACAAACAAGCCTTGGAAAGTTTAATTGAAATCGTTCACTCCAGTAACCGCCCCCAGGATATTCGGCTTGCAGCTGCAGAAGCGGCGGGGCAGATTACTGGCAGTAAGCTTGAACAAGATGCTCAAAAATTAATGGATGCGGGCAAGTCTTCTCTGATTAACCGCCTCTGTGCTGTCGCTTTGTTGCAAAGGCACCAGTCAAAGCAATCTCAAAAATTACTCGTTAAACTTTTCGACGATCCCTCCGCTCCGGTGGCAAGTGCGGCTGTTAGAAGGTTGCTGGAAATTGATCCTGCAATTGTTCTCAATCTTTCCAGCAGGGCATGGGAGCATTCGGATGTCAATATTCGCCGAGTTGCCGCAAAATGTTTAACGGCTCTACCCAATGCTGACCGCTTGGTGATATTGGCAAACCATCTTCACGATACAAATCCTGCTCTTCGCAAGTATATTCGAAATTCTCTGCTTGAGCATGTACAAAAGTCGGAATTCAAAACCGTAATTTTAGATAGTGTCGAAGATGTCCTCAATTCGGACGACTGGCGAGGACAAGAACAGGCTTGTTTGATACTTGGGCAAATTGATCACGAACCTGCCGCTAAACGATTCGTTCAACTTTTAACATCAGAACGTCCTGAAGTGATGATCGCCTCTGCATGGGCACTGAAGAAAGTTGCTGTTAAATCGACATTACCTGCAATACTCGCACAGGCTCAACTCCAAACATCCAGTCCTCAAGCAGGGGATTTAGAGACTGCTGATCGTCAGGTTTCTCATTTATTTGAAGCAATGGCAGTAATGAATTTCCGACAAGCAATCCCCCTTCTGCAGCAGTACATCCCCTTCCAGGAACTTCGCCTGGACCAACGACTCTCTCGAGGGGCAGCGATTTGGGCACTTGGTCATTTATTGGCTTCCGATCAGGATGATCTATTCGCAGCCCAATTGATGGGGCGAATAAAAGCCGCCTCAGGAATTCCACAGGAAATCGATATTGTCGTTCGGATGAGTACTATTTCTTTGGGGCGTATCAAAGCCAATTCCCAATTGCAGGAACTTAAAAATCTGGCGGGGCCAAAAATTAACCCCAATATGCAGGGGCTCTCAATGAAATGGGCGATTCACAAAATCAGTGGCGAAACGATTCCTCTCGACAAACCGTTACCAAAGGTTGCAAGAACCTGGAGAATTCAACCAATATCAACTCCGTAGTCTGCTTGAGTTACATCTTCTCATAGAGAAACTTTGGCGGGAGTTGGACCTGTGGCTCACTAGGCCGTTCCCAGATGTAGAAAAAATCACAGTCGTTCTTCCGAGCAACACAGATGTCAACAACGCTCAGAAAACGTAGTGCTGGGAGTGAGTGGAACTGAAAGGGATTTTCATACCGTTTGCTGAAGAGGATATGTTGAATCGCAAGGTACTTGTAATGCAGCCTTTAGAGATAGATTGTCCTTGGGAGGCTTTGGAGAGATCAATCAACAGCAGCATTGGGTGGCTGGCGGATTTGATCAAGCAATGTGTTGTAAGCTTCCTGCAAATGCAAATGGACCTCGGCTTGAGCCTGCTCAACATTACCTGCAACCAGTGCAGAGTACAACCTGGCGTGCGATTCATCTGTTCGGACATGACGCTGAGGAGACCAGCGAAGTTTTTGCAGCTCAGGAGCCAGTTCACTCAGCAGCGCACAAAGCATCGCAGCCATGACCGCGTTGCCGGACAATCTTGCTATTTCCAAGTGAAACTCAATATCGAGTTGAACATACTTTTCGTCTCGTTGCTCGGGAGGAATCGAAGTCATCTGTTCCAGAATGCGTCGCAGTGAGAATAAATCCTGCAACTCGCGTTTGCGAGATGCCTGGGCGATCAATTCCAGTTCTAACATTTCACGGGCATCAAGCAAATGGAACAGGTTTTGACTTTGGCCGGACAGCATCTCATGAAGGCGTGTGCCAAGTCGTTGAGCTGTTGTGGATCGAGTTGCAAGGTAGTCTATCGATT
>WFOZ01000940.1 GCA_015487825.1 Planctomycetaceae bacterium | reverse complement strand
TCAAATAGAACCTGGCGCTGTCCAGCTAAGCGAATGCGTACAATGTATTTTCTTCACCAAAATGTGCTGTATGAATATGGGTAAGGGTCTCCATAAATATATTCACCCTGGTTAGTGCCTGTTTCCACCTGATTGATTACTTTTTCAATCTGCCTGTGAATGGCGTTACTCTGTTTGATTACCAGCACAGAATGCGAGACAGATTCCCTACGATTTGTTTTGGTTTCTTTTGTGATGATTTTGTCACTTTTGTTGTCGCTGGTTTTTTCAGTGGTTGTCTGCGTGGAGACTTCAAGAAGTACCGCCTCAGATTTCAGTAGCAAAATTGTGCCTACTTTTCCTGCTTCATCTGATGAACCAGGCTTCTTCCATGTGTCGATTGCGACCAGTTGTGGTAGTCTTCTGGCGAGGTCTGTCGCGATGCCTGAAGGCATTTTGTAATACCGGGTTGTTATTTCTTTTGATTTCGCAATATCCAACTCTGCTGGGGTTAAGTCTCCGAAGGCATTGCGTGAATCGGTGAGCCAATTGATGATTTTGCAGTGCATGCTTCCGGTTTGCCGAATCACCAATATACCTGAGCGGGCAGCGATAATATCTGCTCCCTCAATACTCCAGCGATCATCAATTCGATACTGATTCCCGTGTGTATTAACCTGATCCTGGATAGTTTGAATGAATGATTCGGTTGATTCTTCGTTCCAGCAGAAATCGCTGGCATCATACACGGCAATCTGTAACACGGCATCAGCAACTTCCTGCGATGTGAGTAGGACAACACCATCTCGAATCACGACGCTGAGCTTGTCAAATGAAAATGTTAGAGACTCCAGAAGAGATTTTATTTTTATATTCTTCGCTCGTAACGTGACCGGTTTATCCAAGTCTAACTTCTGATCTTTGAATGTCTTTTGATCCAGAAAAAGAGGTAGTTTGATTTGTTCTCTTAAAATCGCAAGTGCATCACGCAGTGGTCTGTCCACAAATTCAACGCTGACCTTTTCTTCCAACTTCTTTTGCAGCTCAAAGTGAACCTGGAGCACCTGAAGAAAAACCTGCTTGCCGGGATGAAGCAGAGCTTTCAGAAGTGAATCTGTTTCCCGTAAAGTTTGCTGGTTATTTCGCACATGAAGTAGTTCGCCCGAAATGTTGAAGCTTCCTTCACTATCGTTATGTGCTGCATATGTTGTGGTATAAATGATCGATCTGATTTGTTCTGTTGAATAACCATTCTTCAGGAGTTCATGCAGATTAAACACGGCGGTGAATTGGTGCTCCCGGGCGTCTTCCTCAGTGGTGATGTGTAAAGCATCTTCTGTAACATAAAAAACGGCATCTCCAGAAAGCTGACTCAATCCGTTTTGCAGAAGTAGATAAACCGGTTCTTTCAATGGAGTCAGTTGAATTCTTTCTGATGCGATATCAATTGCCGCATCTTCAATCGCCTGATGGTGCACAATCACCGAGATTTCAATTGTCTCTTCCAGCCAAACTAAAAAATCTTCAAATACCCAATGTTCAATTTCAATGGAAACTTCCTTTCTTAAGCTTTCAGGCAGAAAAAGTGTTGAATTTATAACGACAGGAAGTTCCGACTGGGTTGGCGCAGGCGTGACAGCTCGGGAAGATTTTTCATCTGCGTGCGAAAAAACAAAAACAAATGGCCCGACAAGCAGGCAGACCACAGCAATCAAAACAGACTTTTTCATTGAAAGGTTCCTCATTCTGAAACCGAGCGCGCATCAGGGACGGGTTAACCACAGTCTGGTAAACATAACTGCTCAATGCAAGAAAAATCACTTGAGGACTGCCTGTTGTTGGACTGAATATCTGAGGAAGTTGAAACAGGCTGACTGATCATCAAATGAATTGCGGTAAATACCTGGTCCGATTGAGCAGAGTTCTTTTTCCGGTTACAATAGAGGGCCCGTAGAGTGTACCGCGGTGTACCCTGCACAACCTGCCGAAACAATTTGAATGAAAGCTCGATTCAATGAGACTCTTCCCACTGTTCTCAGCTATAATCATCTTCTCTTTGCCGTTTCAACGGGCAGAAAGTGCAGAGCCTGTTCAGCTTCAGGAGACGTGGTTCAAGCCGTATTCCCAGACAGATACGACGGCAGATTATGTGCTTGGTTACTGGTCGTTTGATGGTCAGGATCCGATTCAGGAAAGTGCGAATCGGAAAATAACGGGAAAGCTGGTCGGTGCGAAAATCGATTCCAACGGCAAGTTCGGGAAATGTCTGGAATCTTTTCCCGGTTATCCGAAAGCATCTGCAATACCACATCGTCTGTATATTTCTTCTGCAAAATCTCTTTCTTCGCCCACCGGCGAGATCACATTAGAAATGTGGATTAAACCGAAAAAACTCGCAGAAGGTGAAACCGGGCACGCTGCGATTTTGCTCGATAAAAAGTATGTTGATCACACCGACTACCAGCTAAAACTGTGGCAGAAAGACCGAGATGGAAAACAGAAGTTAGCCGTGTTGCTGGGCTTTGGTCGTGAAACGGAAACATGGACTTCCGAAGCAGTCGTTTTTGAAGAAGAGGCCTGGCACCATATCGCGTTTACTTACGATGCAATGGGGACAGGATCATTTTTTGTTAATGGGTATTTGCGGGGAACAGAAACCGTTCCCGGTCGAGGAAAAATAGCTGCGGGAACAAAACCGCTTTCCATTGGCGACCGCATCGGTGCGAACTACATGGGTTTCAACGGGCGGATTGATCAGGTTCGTATCTCCAGCAAAGTGCTGGAATTCCGACCGCTTACATTCAACAGAAACCTGGGACGAAATGCTTTTGTGCGCCATGAAGGAGTTTCATCCATCAGTTGTAATGTGCAATCGCTCTCTCGCGTTGTGCTGCCTCGTGTGGAAGTTGCCTGGTCGGTTGATGGTGTCAATCAGAAGCCGGTGATCATTCGAAACTTGAAGCCGGGCGAAAAGCGGGATGTCGTCTATCAATTCGATACCTCGCTGCGGTCCGATCAATACCAACTTCAAGCGAGACTCTCTCTGGAAAGTTTTTCGCCAGATAAAAAACCTTATGTAATGACATCTATTCACAACTTGCACCTGGTCAATCGCAAACTGCCCGATCAATACCCGGTGGTGATGTGGGGGGCAGGTCTGAAAGAAACAGATCGGCTTAAAGAAATCGGCTTTACGCATTCTTTAGGCCTGTCGGTTGATTATGGAGCAGTACTTGAAGCAGGTAAACCGGTTCCCGCTTTATCTGAACAGCGACTTGCTGAAATTTACCCGCAACTCGATCAGGCGTTAATCCAGGGTGTCACTTTTGCTCCCAATCTTGGTCCCGGTCGATATGCAGTCAAGCGAAAAGAGTGGTTGCGCGTTGATGCCCAGGGGAAGGTGTTAACCGGTCGCTATGAAAATATCAACGGATTGATCCCCGAAACGCAACAGTTCTGTTATAATGTTGGAAAATCTGTTTCGCAAACTTATGGTGTGCATCCTGCTTATGGAGCCGCGCTTGTTCAATCGGAAATTCGAGATCATGCGGCTCCCAGTTTCAGTAGATACGATTACGAGGCGTTCCGCAATGCGACCGGCCTGGAAATTCCGATTGCCTCTACTTCCGCCAATGCGAAAGCGCGCGATCTCGATTTGACAACACAAATGACCATTCCGGCAGGAGCAGTTTTGCCTTACGGCGTGAAGTACTCAAAGCTCAAAAACTTTCCCAAAGATCGCGTCATTCCCGATGATCATCCCATATACGTCTATTACCGCTGGTACTGGAAAAAAGGAGATGGCTGGAACGGTCTGAATTCGCAGATTGTCAAAGGGTTGAAAGAAGGCTTGTCCGAACGAAGACGCAAGGATTTCTGGACCTGGAACGATCCATCTGTTCGGGTTGCCTCGGTTTACGGTTCGGGAGGCAATGTCGATGTCATTTCGCAGTGGTCGTACTGTTATCCGGAACCGATTCGTATCGGAATTGCAACGGATGAACTGCTCGCGATGGCCAAAGGAGCCGACAAGAAGCAGGGCGTGATGAAAATGACACAGATCATCTGCTATCGCGATCAGATTGCTCCTTACCCGCAAACGTATCAGAAACGAAAACAGACGCCCCCCGCCTACGTTGCCCGCTGGGAACGGGAAGAAACAGACGCTGCTTTCCC
>WFOZ01000939.1 GCA_015487825.1 Planctomycetaceae bacterium | reverse complement strand
ATTCAGCGTTGGCGTAGGGTCCGCTATTGCGGACCACGATGGGAAGTGGATCCTCCTATTTCTGCGGTGGTCCGCAATAGCGGACCCTACGCCAACGCTGAATAGTTACGATCTGCGTATTGTAGTGTCAGGCTGGAAAGCATAACCTACGGATTCAAATGGAATATGGCGCTGTGCAGTTAAACAGTTCCAAATTTATCACTTAACAATAAGCCTTACTTACATGACAACGATAAAACGAAACCCTACGCGAAAAATACAGATAGGCAGTATTGCCATTGGGGCAGGGCATCCGATTGCGGTACAAAGTATGACTGCAACTAAAACGCCGAATATTGATGCAACTGTCGGGCAAATCCAACAATTGAGCGATGCGGGGGCGGATATTATTCGTGTTGCTGTCGACAGTAAAAAAGATGCGGCAGCGTTGAATGAAATCGCTGCACAGGTTGATGCCAACCTCTCGGTCGATCTCCAGGAAAATTATCGGCTTGCCAGTGTTGTTGCTCCGTATGTGCAGAAAATCCGTTACAATCCCGGGCATCTGTATCATCACGAACGGGACAAACCGTGGCAGGAAAAAGTTGAGTTCCTGGTCGATACCGCCCGCGAGCACGATTGTGCGATTCGCATCGGCGTCAATTGCGGCTCTGTCGATCCGGATAAAGTCGATAAGTACGATCCGAACGATTCGATCTCGCCAATGCTCGAATCCGCCTTAGAGCATTGCGAATATCTGGAATCTCTTGGCTTTGAACGCTTCTGTGTTTCACTGAAAGATTCCGATCCCGCAAAAGTCGTTGCCGTGAATCGACGTTTTGCTGAAAAACGGCCCGATATCCCTTTACATCTGGGGGTAACAGAAGCCGGCATGCCTCCCGATGGTGTAATCAAAACTCGAATCGCTTTCGAACAGATTATCGGACATGGCATTGGTGATACAATCCGTGTTTCGTTAACGGTCCCCAACGACCGCAAGTTCGAAGAGATCCAGGCGGGACGCGGCATCCTGCAAGATATCGCAAATGGTCGCGTACGATCAGTCGTCGATTTCAACACGACCGGTTTGAATATTATCAGTTGTCCCAGTTGTTCCCGTGTGGAAAACGAAGCCTTCGTCGAACTGGCAGAACAGGTGAAAGAGATGTCCTCTTATGCAAAAAAATATACGTTAACAATTGCGGTGATGGGGTGCCGGGTGAACGGTCCCGGCGAGACGGACGATGCAGACCTCGGCCTGTGGTGCGCCCCGAATTTTGTCAATCTGAAAAAAGGAACCGAGTCTCTGGGAGCTTATCCTTATGACGAAATTCTCGCTCGATTAAAACAGGAACTCGATACGTTGATTAAAGAGAAAGTAGCTGGCAGCTGTTGAATCACAGAAGATTGAACGCTTCCGTACGGCATTGACTTTGAACTGGCTGTTGCAATTTTCAACATGTCAAATCAAATCTATTTTCTATTGGGCTCACGTGAGACTTGTCATCTGCGAAAGAACTCGACAGAATACGTAGATCAAAAAAAATCCTGTCTCTGCACGATGCAGACGGAGCTTTTCTGTTTCGTTTTTCGTGACTTGCATGGTTTCACATATATCTGAGGGCTGAAGATGAAGATTATTTCTCGCAGTGTTGGTGAGCAAATTATAGTCGATGATCATATCACGGTAACGGTTCAAAAAATTGATCGGGAAAAGCTTGTTCTCTCAATCACCTCCCCGAAAGATCTGCCTCCTTATCGGGAAGTTACAATCAGTTTAGATAGCGGTGAACAGGTTCCCTCTTTGCTTTCAATGACCCGATGAAAAGGTCATGTCGATGAAATCCAAACTTAAACCATCGACTCCTTCTGCGACGAATCAATGCCAGCAGACATCACCGGTTGATAAAATTGCCAACTTGCCCCGTCACGTCGCTATTATTATGGACGGAAATGGTCGTTGGGCACAAAAGCGGGGCATGCCTCGCATCGAAGGACATCGCCGGGGGGCCAAGTCCGTACGTAAAGTGGTTGAGCTGGCTGCCGAGTTGGGGCTGGAGCAACTGACACTCTACT
>WFOZ01000938.1 GCA_015487825.1 Planctomycetaceae bacterium | reverse complement strand
GTCAGATGTGTATAAGAGACAGCCGTAAAGCAGAGTGACATCTTTTTCGATCAGCGCTTTTTGGAACTTTTCTGTTGTTGCAGTTTGAAATTCCTGCCGCGTATCTCCTACCAGAAGTTCCACGGCGTTATATTGTGACCCCGTGTTTCTACAAATCGATTCAATCTGCGGCATCACGACTTTGGTTTCGATGGCGTCTATATTTCCGAATTTCTTGATAACGTTAGGAGCCTGTTCGGGAGTAATTCCCCAGATTGCGGTGAAATCCATATTGATCGGAAAAGCATCTTTTGAAGGAAAAGAGATCCCGGAATCATCGTTGGCAATCATCGGCTCTCCGGCTTCGTCAAACATAATAGAACCATCCGGTTTAGTGAGCAGATTCGCTTTAATGCTTTTTTCACGAAAACCAATTTCAACGATATCGATTTGTTGCTCTTTTGGGTTGGTCGGATAAATTCCCGGTGGAAAGACATCGTTTTGAATTCCGATTTTAGTGCCAGTGATCGGGTTATTGTCCAGATTGGTGACAACACCTACGTAGCCAGTGGGTATCACGACCCATCCAGCATATTTCGTTTGATTCTGGTCCTTCATTGCCTGTGTCTTAATGATGGTAAACGTGTAAGCATAATCGTTGACACGGTATCTGCCTGGGCCAAATACTTTGCGGATAATTCCCTTGTATTCAGTATTGCCCAGGTCGCCATCGACAAGATATTCCCCAGTGGGAAGTTCCTTGCCCAATCGCGAAGTTGCGATGCCAACTTCGCCTGGTTTGATAACAATATCCGGGATGATATCCCAATCCCAGAAGAAGAAGGAACGAAAATGTCGACCCGGTCCGAGCATTTCACGAACCATCCCTTTTTCCAGCAGACGACCATTTTTATCAACCTTAGCAAAACCTGTTTTCGATTCCGTCATATTGTAGCCCGGTAAAATGGGTAGGGGCAGGGGGGCTCCCTTATATCGTAATCGCATGCTGTACCCTTCCGGGACGTAAATACGATTAACGGTCCATTCAAAAATTATCCAGCTACCTGCAATGATAATTACCGCAGCAACAGTGGTGTAGATTGCACCTTTAGTCGAAAAAAATGACTTGGTGGCCATAGGAATGATTCCTTTATTGAATTTCTGGTGACCAGAATAAAAATATCTTTATTTGAAGATCGTTGTAGTATCCGCACAGCGGCTCCTACGTTATTTCTTTGCTGGTTTTACGAGTGCAGGTGTTGACGATTTTGAGGGAACTGCGAAAGATTCAAAGATTTTCATGATTGGGCTGTCTTCGGTGTTGGCCATGATTTTTCGATAGGCAGGGGCCAGTTTTCTATTGAGGACATATCTGGCGTACTCTGCTCCTTCACCACCAAAAGCTTCAACCGCTTTCTTCCAACCGGCTGCATCTGCCTGATTATTAAATTCAATGACTTCTGCATCTGCTTTAGCACGTGATGTAATCGCTTCGGCTTCGTCTTTTGCTGCTTCCAGTTTCAGCTTGGCAACACCCAGATTTTCATTCGATTTAATGACGGCAACTTCTTGTTCTCGTTCTGCCTCGACAGTTACTTTGACAACTTCCTGTTCTGCAACGATCATCGCCTGTTTTCGCAGAATCATCTGTTTTGTAACGGCCAGTTTTTGTTCCTCTACCTGTTGTTCAATCTGTTTTTCGTACTGTTCGACTTCTATTTTTTTCTCTCCTCGCTGTCGAATTGGTTCTGCAATTTTTTCGGGAGGAACGATACTTGTAATTTTGGCAACAAGGACTTCGATACCAAGTGGTTCGCATTCCATTTGCATTACTTTTTCAAAGTTTTCTTCGAATTGAGTTCGTGATTTTCCATCAATGAAGTCACGTCCGGAAATTTTTGAACCTTCCACCCGGCAGTAACTTCTCGCGATCGGCATAATGACTTTACGAATAATTTCTTCATCGATTTTTTCGCCATTATCTTCATCATTGAAGGTGACATAAACTTCTGCGGCTTTGTCTGGCATGACACGGAATTCGATGGTTCCATCCAGGCTGACCCAAAAGCCGTCTTTTGAAGGGAATCCCATATCTTTATTCTGTGCCAGGTTAAATGTCTGGCTTCTGCAGTCAACTTGATTAATTCGCTTTTCGTAAGGATTGATTGGTTGGTTTCCTGGTTGAAGGGTCTCCTTCTCCACGCCACGTTCACCTTTTTCCACGAGGAGAGTATTCGGTTTTTCAGGCATTGTTCCGGATAAGTTTGTGACTACTCCGACATACCCTGCAGGAATAACAATCAGATCATGAATCTCAACTTCAAACAGGTAGGGATTGATCGGATAGAGGCCAGGGTTAAGTACGTCGGGAACGATTCCTTTTGTCAGCACTCCATCTTTGAATTTATCTTTCTTCTCGTCAATGTGAGCCATGAACTCGCCATAACCTAAGTTTTCGCCTGCCAGTGAAATCAGAACGCCAATTTTCCCTTGTTCGATATTTGTCTGCTCGATCACTTCCCAGTCGTAGTGATACGGGTTTCGCCAGTGGGTTGCTTCTTTCAAATATTCTCTTTGCACTCCTTTGTAAGATACATCTGGAGCGACTTCCTGCTCGTTTGATAAATTCTTCCCAGTCTTTTTAATCAGAATTGCCATCTGTCCTTTTTTGACTGGGATTTTGAAAAAGTTGACAGCCATCCAGCCGCCTACAACTAAGGCGATCACCAGAAAAAAAATTCCGCCCGTGCTGTAGAGCAGTGCTTTGAGGCCTTGGTTTTCAACTCTTTGTCGAGACATTTTTTATCTTTCCAGTAAAATGGACGTCGCTGTACTTATTAAATCAGTTGCTGATTTCGTACCGATTCTGCTGCGCAATGCTTTAACTATAACGCACATAATTTACTCAGGTTCACTGATTTGTTGAATTTGCTCCACAAATGGGTCTCTCTTCTGCATCGCGTTTCTGTGATTGTCGCGTTAATTGATACAACCGGTTTAATGTCTCCAGATGCCGGTAGTTGCTATGAATCACTTCATTAATGATGATCCTTCTTACCTGGCTTACGCCAGATTGCCGATTCTTTCTAACAGGCAGGTTCCCTATTGTTGACGCAAAGTACCGGGTTTGAATGGTAAGTCAAAATGTTGAAGGTTTCTGAAACCATGTTTTCCGATTATGATTATGACATAGCAATTCTTGGTAACGATCCAGCCGGGGTACTGCTTGCGCAAAAAGCGTGTCGAGAATTTGCCCGTGTTGTGCTGATTGAAGAATCAGGATTTGTTTCTGATGATTGCATTGCGGGGTTGAGTCACCTTGTGGGAATGGCACGCTTTGAATCAGAACATTGCATTGTTTGTGAAACAGAGCAGGGGGGTATTTCAATCACTGCTGAGCATATTGTTATCGCAACAGGTTCTACCGCGGTAGGTCCTCGCTGGATGATCGATCATTCCCAGGTTATCTTTGCAGAAGAAGATGATTTTTCGGAGCAGCTGAATTGTTTTATTGCTGTGGATGGTAATTCTGTTGAACTGGTTTCAGGTAAAGAACACCTCAGCAGAGAGACGATCGCTTCGAGTATCATTGGGTTGTCAGATGAGCAGGGGCAGATTCGGGTTTTTCTAGCCTCCGGGGAATCGACCCTTGTTGATACTGTTGTTGTTTCGCAGCTGGAGCAACGCGGGAGGACTTCCAGCCTGAACCTTGAAGCGGTCGGTTTGTTTGCTGATGACCGCGGCTGTTTGTGGTGCAACGAAAATTATGAAACCTGGGCTAACGGTATTTATGCAATTGGCAATGTCGTCGGCTATCCGTCTACAGAATGCACCATTGAAAAACAGATTGAAATCGTGATGAATTCAATACTGGCTTTACGTACTGCTTCAGTTTGTGTGTAATGCGTTTAAATGATGTCGACTTTACGACAACGCACAACGAAGCAGGAACAAGATGAATGATGAACTGGATTAAAAAGCATCCGCTCTTGTTGCAAGTTTCTTCGGTTGCATTGCTTTTATTATTCATGCTGCTGATTTACTTCCTTCCTCCGATTCGAGAACAACTGGCATTAAAACAGTTCCGGGCGAATCATCCAAATTGTAGCATTCATGTTACCTCACGATCAAAATCACCAAGGTGGATATCGAATTTATTGAGGAAAGTGAAACTGGAGAATTATGCAACTCGAGTTCAGGGACTCAAAATTAATGGTCATTTTCATATTTCAAGAAAAGTGTCACCCACGGTAG
>WFOZ01000937.1 GCA_015487825.1 Planctomycetaceae bacterium | reverse complement strand
CGTTCGCTCGATGGTTTTAACAGAGCGACCTTTGCGACAAGTTTTTCCTGTTCTGCAGTGAGCCCGGTGCCGAACATCTGTGTGACTTTACTCGGATAAATGACCGGCATCCCGTAATTCGGACACATATAAAATGTCGTGACGCCTTCCGCATCAGCAACTTCATCCACGAAACGATAAACATCCGCTGCCCGCATTGGAGGCTCGGCAGCGTAAAACATATTGCTCGCATCGCTGTTGTAAATCAGCCGATAGGGCCGCACCGGTTCTGAGGCATCGGAATTGACGGCGAAGCAGGAGAAAGCAATCAACAATAATAGAATCCGCATTAGCAATTCCCTTGTATCAAATATTTTCATCTGTGCAGAACCAGAAAAGAACTGGGCAGCACAGTCCGCAGGCAGGGTCTCGAACCAGCCTGCGTTACTAATTTTTTTCCGTTTCAGGCTCTGGCAAACGAACCATCAAAAAGGTTTGAGTTTTTTCCTTATTGAAGTGAAGCAGAGCTTCGGTTTCGTCCTGGGTCAGATTGTAAATTCCCGTTTCCATGACTAGATCGGGATTTGTTCCGTCAGCAAAACTCCACGATGCCCGTTGGCTCGCCTTATCAACCATTCCTTCAACAGGGTGTGTGGCATCGGTTGTTTCGTTGAAAAATGATCCGGCGATAATCCCTTCCTTACTGACTGCCAGTTGCAGGATCATGTTCGACTCCCCAGTATCTGTTTGAGTCAGTGCAAAAACACCTAGCGGCATCCATTCGATTTTTTCGTCATCGACCTCTGGAGCAGACTGTGCAATTGTGGCAGCCTGATCGTAATACTCTTCAGCCGAGGCGATAGCTTCTTCACCGTAGTAGACGGAATTATCTTGATAGTAAACGTTTTGGCCATAATTGTAGTAAGCAGGTTCGTTCCAACTGTTCACAAACCAGCCGGTCACAGCGACCGCAGTAGCTGCCCTCCAAAAATAATGAGCCGGGTAGCGATTCCAATGATGCTGGTAATGCCAATGATGCCCGTTCCAACCGGGACGCCCAGCCCACCATGACCTGTTGAATGCATTTCCATGCCGACCATTCCAGTGCCTCCGGACATTGGTAGAAATATGCGTTCGATTGATGTTGCGTTGATTGATGGAGATATTGCTTTTTCCGGGGCCGCGTCCAAGCCTGTTGGCAGGAAGGTTTCCGGCACCAGGACGGTTACCAGCACCCGGGCGGTCTGGTTTCGCAGGACGAGTGCTCGGACGATTTCCAGCACTGGGACGCGATGGATTTGCAGGACGAGTGCTCGGCCTGTTTCCACCTGGCCCGTTGTTATTTGGCCCGTTGTTATTTGGTAGGTTGAGGAAATCTTGTAACTGTCCTTGGCTTGGCCTGCCCCCAACAGCAGGACGATTGCCTGTCCCCGGCCTGCTTCCAGCGCCGGGTCTGTTTCCAAAATCAGGGCGGTTGCCCACACCTGGCCTGTTACCAGTTGCAGGACGGTTTCCAAGACTGGGTCTGTTTCCTGTTCCCGGCCGCGTTGATGGCCTTGATGGTTGAGACGGAATGGATGGACGGGTAGAGGGTCTTGATGGCAAAGAAGGCCGGGAAGCTGGTCGAGATGCCGGTCTGGAAACCGGTCGGCTCATCGACGGACTGCGACCACCTCCACCGCGGCTGATCCCGCCTCCACCTCTTCCACCGCCGCCCCCACCTCGAAATCCTCCACGAGATAAGGCATCACTTGCGACTAATGCGACACTGAGCACTCCAACAAAGAGAGTCAATACTGTTCGTTTCATATTAGTACCCATTATACTACTCACCTCAAAGGTTATTAAGTTGGCAGTTGCAGGCTGGGGCAAGACCCAGCTATTACTCAGCGTTGATAGATTCAACGCCATTCTGTTTATTCGCGGACGACTTTCACTTCCTCAATACTGGGAAGCAGTTCGCCGTCAACTTCGCGTCCTACAGAACGGAACGTATAACTGTTCTCATCAATCTGGGTCATGATATTGATCGCTGAGGCTTTTTCTCCGTTAGCAAGAACCTGTAACGTGCGGACGGTCCAGCGGTTCTCATCTTGAGACCAGATGCCGACGCCGAAGCCGCCAGCAGAATCGAACATCCAGGAGCGTATGGTTTTTTTGATCGGATCCCAGCCGATCACCTGCGTTCCTTCCATTGTGATACGGTCCTCTACATGAACTTTGAAGGATCGGGTCATAAAGTTTCTATTTTTAGTCCATTGGCAGGTTGTCTCAACCGATCCGTTCTGGTCAGCATCGACCCAGGTGCCAATCATCCACTCCAAAACTTTGAGTTGTTCATAATGTGTCTGGGGTTCAAACAGTTGCTGTTCCTTAACACTGTCCATCTTCCAGCCCTGGGCTGTATTAACATGCACAGCAACGTATTCGGTTTCATGGGGTTGTTCCTTCGGAACAAGAATTCGAGCGACCCCTTCTTCAACCGCAACACCGGGTGAAAGGAAACGAATATCCAAAACATCAAGTTCTATCTTTACGTTTTTGGTCTTTTCAAAATACCCTGCAAAGTTTTGAGTCAGTGCATCGCGTCCCTGAAAAATCCTCCCATCGGGTGTGATAAACTCACCATTTTCAGACCAATGTGCTGCAACAGCTTTTGCATCTGCTTTATTGAAGGCGTCAATATACGAAGCAATCGCCTGTCGGATTGATACTTCGTCAGGGCAAATTTCATCTTCTGCACTGGCCTGTTGAAAACCCGCGACCAGCAGCAGAACGGATAACATCGTTTTGTACATAACATTTTCCTCCAACACGTAAAGTGCGATGATGGCCCTGTCCATTTTGTTCGTGAATGAAAAAGGAGTTGCTCGTTACTTCAGGGCCTTACCTGCTCAAGAGATTGAAGGTGCGAAACCACTCTTCGATGAAGACTTCTGCAAAGAGATGTATCATAGATCCAGAGAGTAGCAAGTCAACAAAGAAGGATAAAGATGTCCAGGGTTCATTGAGGCCCTTTTTACATGGTACTATATAGATGCATGGGAGAGTTTGGGGAATTGAGTGTTGATGATCTTCTAATGCCTTCTGTTTGGTTGTGGCAATCCAGCCACGCTGAATTTAGTGGCTTAAAATTAATAGCCTGTTATATCGTTCCGGATGATTGGTAAATAGCCGGGTCTTTTTCGCCTGCCTGTTCAAATCCCTGTAAGCGAAGTAGGCAAGCATCACAATTTCCACAGGCACGGCCCAGAGAGTCTGGATCGTAACAGGTATGCGTCATGGCGTAGTCGACTCCCAGTTCCAACCCTTTGCGAATGATCTCAGCTTTTGTCAGTTCAATTAACGGAGCGTGTATTTTCCACTTCGCAGTTTCTTCGACACCCGTTTTGGTTGCCAGATTAGCCAGAGCTTCGAAGCTGCGAATGAATTCCGCTCTGCAGTCAGGATACCCGCTGTAATCTACGGCGTTGACTCCCAGGAAAATATCACTGGCTCCCAGCGATTCCGCCCAGCCCATCGCAACAGAGAGAAAGACCGTATTTCTGGCAGGGACATAAGTGACGGGAATCGACTGTTCCATTTCCTGTTCGCTGCGCCCTTTAGGAACGGGCAGGTCGGATGTAAGAGCAGATCCACCAAAAACACTCAAATCGAGTGACATGACTACATGCGAAATGGTGCCGAACGCTTCTGCCAGATTTCGAGCAGCCTGTAATTCAAAGCGATGCTTCTGGCCGTAATCAAAACTGAGTGCGTACAGTTCGTAACCCAGACTGCGGGCAATGGCGAGAGTCGTCGAAGAATCTAATCCTCCACTAAGTAAAACGACAGCCCTGTTTGAAGATTTGGTTTCAGATTGAAGTAAAGAGGATGTCATGATGATTTATGTATAAAGTATACCGATTGGAGTGTACTGAATGTTGTATTGCGATTTCTTAGAGAGGAGACGATATCCACGAATACGAATAATCGTTGATATCGAAAAAGATCCCCCAGCTTACCCAGCAGGAAGAATCTGTATCGAATTTGTCGTCAAGACGATTATAACCGTCACAATCGACTGATGATACCGGCTTGAGAGTCGATTTCACAAAGGAAGTAATATGTATAGCGAAATCCCGTAAGTCGAAGGATGCGGCCATGAACCATCTTCTGAAATATCTCTTACCGATAGGTTTGATGGCGATTATCAGCGGTTGTCAGTGCACACCTTTTACCGCCCGTTATGGGAACGTGATCGATGATCTTTCAGATAGCAAACTTGAGATGGAGAGATTTTATCAGCCGGGACTGGATGTAAGTCGAATTGGTATGCCTGATTGGAGGCGTTACAGATGGAACCACCTGTTGTGCAAATGTAAATGCCGTCTTTGCCGATCCGGTTGCCACCCGGTTGAATATCCGGCTTATTATACTTTGCGATACCATGCCGGGCAGGCAAAGAAAATGGGGCTTTCCGATGGTCTTCCGCAGCAGGATTTCGGAGTCGAGCAATTCGAAAAAATGATTCTCCCGCTTCCGGAGCCTGCTACCCAAACCGATAATAAGTCTCAATCGCCACTGAAAGCAGCTCCTCCCGGAGTTCCACAACAATAGTGAAAGTTTGTCAAAGCGTGAGTAAGTGATTTGCTGGTTTCATTGCTTTAAGCTCTTGCGTTCTTTAGCGGGACTTTGGAAACGGGAACGGTACATAATGCTACCGGGCGATTTCGTTTCGAGAAATCTTTACGCTGTAGCGGCATGCATTTCCGCTGATCAGTAGCTACAATGTTTCCCTCGCTACACCCTGCACGCTCAGAAAAAATATTGATCATGCGGTCAGATTTTTTTTGAAGTAGTGAAATCAGAGGAGTTATGAACCTGCTTTTTGTTTTTTTATAGCAGTCATATTTTCATGCATGTTGAGATGGTGATAACCGGTTATCACAAATTCTGGAGAACTGAATGTCAGAAAAACGATCAGGAGTTGCGAGCTATGATAATGTTGATGATGACTATCTGGAAAAACGAAAACTGAAAAAAAGTGCAGGCTGGATTTTACTTTGGGCACTTGGTGTCGGGGCAGTCATTTCCGGGGATTATTCCGGCTGGAATGTCGGACTGAAATATGGCGGTTTCAATGGATTGCTGATCGCTGTTTTTCTGATGGCGACCATGTATACCTGCATGGTCTTCACGATTGCAGAGCTTTCTGTGGCTCTTCCTCACGCTGGAGGATTCTTTTCGTTCACCCGCAATGCTTTTGGTCCGCTTGGCGGTTTCATCTGCGGATTAACGGACACCATCGAGTACGTCATTACACCAGCTGTGATCGTCTATTTCATTGGGGGATATATGAACGAGCTAATCCCCCATGTTCCCGACTATCTCTGGTGGATTCTGTTTTATCTGTTTTTTGTTGCAATCAACATTAAAGGGGTTGAACTGACGCTGAAGGTTGGTTTGTTTGTGACTGTCATCGCGATTTCTGTCCTGGTGATCTTTTTCGTCAGTGCGTTAACGACTGACAGTTTTGACGTGAACCTGCTTTACAATATTCCACCGGAACCGGGACAGTCTGCCACTTGGCTGCCTATGGGATGGAAGGGAGTTTTTGCGGTGCTTCCCTTTGCAATGTGGTTTTATCTGGCCATCGAACAGCTTCCTCTTGCTGCAGAGGAAGCTCATGATACGGTGCGGGATATGCCACGTGCTTTGATTGTTGGGATGGCGACGCTGCTTCTGTTATCGTTATTTACGCTGGTTTTGAATTCGGGTGTTGGTGGGGGAGCATTGCAGATCGGAAATTCTGATGCTCCGTTGGCAGACGGTTTCAAAGCGGTCTTCGGCAATCGGGCGGCTGCGAAACTGTTGACGCTGATTTCCCTGGCTGGCCTGGTCGCCAGCTTTCATACGGTTATTTATGCTTATGGTCGGGTGCTTTTTGCGTTGTCCCGGTCCGGTTACATTCCCCGCTGGATTTCTTTAACCGGAAAAAATCATACCCCTTATGTCGCATTGATATTGGGGGCAGTGATCGGATTAGGTTGTGCGTTTATGATTCGTCTTTCCGGTGACAATGGCACCGTGGGGGCAGCCTTGTTGAACATGGCGGTTTTCGGAGCCGTCATTTCTTACATCATGGTGATGTGCTGTTACATCAAACTGAGAATCAGCAGACCAGACATGGAACGCCCTTATAAAAGCCCGCTCGGAATTCCGGGAGCTGTTGTCGGTGCGTTGCTTTCCTTAGTTGCGTTGGTTGCGACTTTTTCCGTCGAAGAATACCGCCCGGCCGTCATCGGCGTAGCGATCTTTGTCGTTGTTGGCATTCTCTACTTTTTGTTATACAGTAGGCATCATCTGGTTGCCCAGGCACCGGAAGAAGAAGAGGCGTTGATCATTCAAGCCGATGAAGAATTGGCACACAAATAACCCGATAATATTCCAGCCGATGCTAGGAAACTGCAAGCTGAACCGAAGCATTATCATTATTCCAGTTAAAAGAAAGTCCGCTTTTTCATGATCGCTCCTCGTGGAATGTTGAGTTTGGAAGATCTTTGCGAACAGGTCAATTCGGACAGTATCGATACCGTTCTGGTTGTGTTTACCGACCTTTACGGCCGGTTTATGGGAAAGCGGTTCGATGCCCGATTTTTTCTGGATCAGGTCGCCTCAGGAGGCACCCATTGCTGTGATTATCTGCTGACCGTTGATATGGAAATGACACCCGTGCCCGGGTACCAGTATTCCAACTGGGAAAAAGGCTATGGTGATTTTCATCTGACTGCGGACCTGAAGACTTTGCGAGTTGCAACCTGGCTGGAAAAAACAGCTCTGTGCATTTGTGATATTTCAAATGAGCAAACCGAAAGCGCGGTTCCTTTTTCTCCACGGGCAATGCTGCGTAAACAAATCGAGAATGCTGATCAACTCAATTTCAATCCTTTTGCAGGTTCGGAACTGGAATACTATCTGTTCGAAAATTCCTATCGGGAAGCTTCTCAGGAACATTACTCTCAATTGACACCCGTGGGATGGTACATCGAAGATTACCACATGCTACAGGGTGCCCGCGAAGAATTCTTCAACGGGGCAGTCAGACGCCATTTGAGCCAATCCGGAATTACCGTAGAATGCACCAAGGGAGAGTGGGGAGAAGGACAACACGAACTGAATGTCCGGTACTGCGATGTTCTTACGATGGCTGATAACCATTCGGTTTACAAACAATGCCTTAAAGAGGTTGCCGACCAATTGGGTGTCAGTGTTACGTTCATGGCAAAATATTCTGACGAACACGCCGGGTCGAGCAGCCACATTCACCTCAGTTTGTGGCAACAGGACAAAAATATTTTCCCTGGGGATGAGCAGCTTGGTCCCGTGAAATGTTCTGACACATTTCGCTGGTTTCTGGGTGGATGGCTCGCACATGCTTCAGAAATGATGGTCTTTTATGCTCCCAATGTGAATTCCTACAAGCGGTATCAATCGGGCTCCTGGGCACCAACACGACTGGCCTGGAGCAACGACAACAGAACCGCTGGATTTCGAATTGTCGGCTCCGGACAAAGCCTCCGTATTGAATGCCGTATTCCCGGTGCAGATTGCAATCCTTATCTGGCTTACACAGCTGCGCTGGCATCTGGACTGGATGGTATCGTAAATAAAATCGAACCACCCGATGCCCACCATGGAGATGTTTATGTCGCAGACGACATTCCGGAAGTGCCAAGGTCATTGGCTGAAGCAACCAAATTGTTTGAAAATAGCGAGTTTGCAAAAAAAGCCCTGGGAAATAATGTCGTAGAACATTACACACACTTCTTCAAAACCGAACAGGCCTGCTACGACAAAGCAGTCACCGATTGGGAACGTCGCAGATACTTCGAACGGATTTGAATTTTCATCTGAAATTTTATTTTCATTCTTAAAGAAACAATCAACGCAAATTGAAATCACATAAGCACTCTCGGTATGCACGACACATTAACAATTCACTCGGCTGAAGCGTGCTTTTG
>WFOZ01000936.1 GCA_015487825.1 Planctomycetaceae bacterium | reverse complement strand
GGCAAGTTCGCAGCGAGATTTGCTTGCTTGCGGCGTTACCGCTTTCCTGCTTGCAAATTTGGATCGGGCAGTCGAATGTCTTTCGCAGATTACCGATAGCGGAATGGCCAGCTACTATCTTGGAAATGCGCTGGTTTCGCTGGAACGTTATGATGAAGCGATTGAAGCCTTTACTCAGGCGAAAAAACTGGGATACGACAACGTGCAGTGCGATCTGTTGATTGCTGGATGCACACGTCTTTCCGGGGATGTTGACCAGGCGGAAAGTCAATTACGCGAGTTGGCTCGCGACGCTGCATCGCGGGCGGAATATTCTTATCAGATGGGCTGCGTGATGGCCGATCGCGGGGACACTTATGGCTCTCTCGAACATTTCGAACGAGCCGTCGATATGGATCCGAATCATTCTCGAGCCCTGTTTAATCTTGCTCAGTTGAATAACCAGTTGGGTAACGACGACGATGCCATTCAGCTTTACGAGCAAATGCTCGCTAAGCCCCCTGTGTACAGCGGTGCGTTGATCAACCTGGGGCTGCTCTACGAAGACCGTGAATTATACGGACCTGCCGCGTTTTGCTTTAAACGCGTTCTGGAAGCTCAGCCCAATAATAAACGGGCCGATCTGTACCTGAAGGACATTGAATCTTCTGCAGAAATGTTCTACGACGAAGATGCAGCCAGGCGAGACAAGCAACTCGAACAGATTCTTCAAATTCCAATTTCAGACTTCGAACTTTCTGCCCGCAGTCGCAATTGCCTCGAGCGAGCCGGGATCGACCGTTTGGAAGATCTGACGATTATGAGTGAGGAGCAGTTGCTGGCAGGGAAAAACTTTGGAGAGACATCCCTGAAAGAAATTCGAGCCATTCTCGATATGCACGGCTTGAAACTGGGGCAAAACCTGCACAAAAAGCAGCCTGAACCGCTCTACAAACCGGAAGAACTTACTCCGGAAGAACGAGCGTTACACGAAGCGACGGTTTCCGAACTGGATCTTTCCGTTCGGGCACGCAAATGTCTTTCCCGTCTGGGGATTGCGACGATTGGAGAGCTGGTTTCCCGATCCGGCGACGAGCTTCTTTCTGTGCGAAACTTCGGTGTAACTTCCCTGAACGAAATCCGCGAAAAGCTCCAACTGAAAAATATCAGACTGCGGGGCGACTGATTTTACATTCCCCCCGACCAGGTTAATTCCTGAAGTTTTCTCTGTTTATTCACTTTGAATCCTCGATCCTGAAAGTAACTATCATGGCACGCCCCGTTACATTATTCACCGGTCAATGGGCTGATTTACCACTTGAAGAACTTTGTAAAAAAGCAGTGGAGTTTGGATACGACGGTTTGGAACTTGCCTGCTGGGGAGATCATTTCGAAGTCGATAAGGCGATGTCTGATGATTCTTACTGTGCCAAAAAACGAGATCTGCTTGAACGTCACGATCTGAAACTGTTTGCAATTTCAAATCATCTTGTCGGGCAGGCTGTTTGTGATAAAGTTGATGAACGTCATAAGGGAATACTGCCGGAATATGTCTGGGGAGATGGTGACCCCGAAGCTGTTTCTCAACGTGCAATCGAAGAAATGAAAAACACCGCCCGGGCTGCCCAGCGTCTGGGAGTTGAAATTGTTAATGGCTTTACCGGTTCCAGCATCTGGCATTTAATTTACGATTTCCCACCCACCCCACCGGAGATGTACGATGCCGGTTATCAGCTTTTCGCTGACCGCTGGAATCCAATTCTGGATGTTTTCCAGGAATGCGGCATTAAGTTTGCCCTCGAAGTGCATCCGACTGAAATCGCTTTTGATATCTATTCAGCAGAGCGGGCATTGCAGGCGATTGACCATCGGGAAGAATTCGGTTTCAATTTCGATCCCAGCCATTTAATCTGGCAAGGGGTAGATCCTGTCGAATTCATTCGCTACTTCCCGGACCGTATGTATCACGTCCATATGAAAGATGCTTCGGTAACCCTTAACGGCAGGTCCGGTATCTTGGGTAGTCATTTACGCTTCGGCGATTCCCGTCGTGGTTGGGACTTCCGAAGTGTGGGACGTGGCGGTGTTCGATTTGAAGAAATCATCCGTGCTTTGAATGACGTCAAATACCAGGGACCTCTTTCCATCGAATGGGAAGACTCCGGGATGGAGCGTTTTCAGGGAGGCCGGGAAGCATGCCAATTCGTGAAAAACGTCGACTTCTCCCCTTCGGATATTGCCTTCGACGCCGCATTCAACGACTGATGGATTGCCTGATTGTAAAGCCTTGCAACAGGAACCAGTCAGGTGGCAGCTTTTCGATCAGCACAGAAATGCCACTTAATTCAAACGAGACGGGCAGGATTGTCTGTCTCGTTTTGTATTGAGAGGAAGTTGTTAGTCTGTGGCTGTGCCGTGTAGCAGGCCACGGATGTAGCCGAATGCGAACAGTCTACCCAGCATTGTGTAGCCGGGTTCTCCATCTTCTTCACCTTCGAGCTGGGGGACGTGATCTGGCCGGATTGGGCCACAAAACCCAATCTCTCTAAGAGCGCGAATTGCTGCTGCCATGTCTGTGGGGCCGTTGTCATGAAATGTTTCAGCAAATGAATCCGCAGTTCCTTTGGCATCGCGGAAGTGGACATACTGAATATGTTTGCCCAATCGCAATATTGTTTGCGGAATATCAACTCCCATCGTTGCAAAAGTTCCCTGGCAAAAGCAGATCGCATTGCTCGGGCTGGGAACCAGTGAAACGAGCCGTTCGAACGCTTCCACTGTATTCATTATCCGTGCTTTTTTATGAAATAATGGCAAAGGCGGATCGTCCGGATGCATGACCATCTTTACCCCGGCAGATTCAGCAACCGGAATGATTTCTTTCAGAAAGCATTCCAGATTCTCCCACAGTTCATTTGCACGAATTGATGTTATGCAGATTTTTTCCTCTCGTGAGTTTAGCGAAATCGCCTGCTCTGCCTGTAATAAACTAAAAGAAGTGACTTTCGCTCCGCCTCGCTGCGGTGCATCAACCTGTGTTCGTACCCAGTCTGTTCCAGCCATGAAATTATAGCACAACAGCGGAATACCGGCTGAACCCATATTTTGAATCAGCTGTTTCATCGCAGCCAGTTCACTTCCATCATCGTCGTTACCGGCTTTTATTTTTTCAATTGGCAGGTACCCCTCGATTGCAAACAACTGCAACCCATGCTTTTCGATTTCTGTTTTTACTTCCAGCAAATCGCTCAAGGTTTCCCCCGGGTATCGAGTCACCAATCCCTCGACTCCACACTGAGCTGCCAATCGCATGTTTTCTGTTGAGCAGGGAGTTAAAACAGTGGAAATTTTCATGAGAAGAAATTTACCGGCTAAGGCGTGCTTTTGATGAGGTCAAGTTATCAATAAGAGTGAGGATGAGCATTGGTCTTCACGGATTTTGCAGTAAACGAAAAATATTTATCTTCTGGTTTTCAAAGTCTACCTTGGGAGCGAGTTGAACCTGGCACTGTCCAGTTAATCTTTTCCCCGATGTATTGTCTTCTCCCAATATTTGGCAAAGTCGAATTTGGGGCTGTTTTCGAAGTCATGGCACTTTCTGCAAACTTGCTTCTCAGCAGTTGCGACATCCAGTTTCATTTCGTTTCTTGCCTGAACAATCTCTTCTGTACTTTTTCCGGATTGTTTGAATACATTTTCCATTTCAACATGATGACTTCCCGGGCCGTGGCAGTTTTCACAACCCTGGCCAATCAGATGCGGAGTCTGGCTCATATTCAGGAAACCGGATTCATAGCGAAATACCTCTTTGGGATTCCAGCCAACTGTGTGACAGCAAAGACATTCCGGATCGTGCAGGCGGGAGATCCATTCCGTTTCTGTGTAGTTTTCCGCCCCGTGATTAAGAGTTCTTGTTGCATGGGCATGTTTGGTTGTCTTGAACTGAGCAGTTGCTTTGGTGTGGCAAACACTACACGTTTCGGTACCTACAAAGCTGTATCCGGAAGGATGGGGGACGGCTGGTTCGTTTTCTACAATTTTCTGTTCGCGCAGTAATTCCTGATAGAAAGCCATGTGACTTTCCATTTCAGGAGTACGACGAAAACGTTTCTTGTCGAGGTCGACCAGTTCGTAGCGAAATCGCTGTTTGGAATCATCAGGAAAGTAACCGAGCACTCCCGCATACTTTCCTTTTCGTCCAGCTTCGAGGACCAGCGTATCACCGAAAGTTTCCGGAACTCCCGAGGGATCTTCCGGCCCGCCTGCGGTAAGACATAAATCGAAGTCAGGAATTGCCTTCAGGATCGCTTTTGTTTCATCTTTGGTTGAATGAGATAATAGAATGAGTAACTCACAATTCGCTTTTTTAAGTTCTGCAATTGCCGGCTGAAGTGATTTAACCGGATCTTCCACCTTAAGTAAATCGCTGGCGGAGTTGTTACCTTCAGGAAAAATCTGCGAACCGTATTTCTTTCCCAGAACAGCAGTCACTCCAATTTTCACGCCTCCAATTTCAATTACACGAAAATGTGCAGGAGAACCGATATCGGGAGTGTTGTAGAAAACAACATTTGCTGAAACGAATGGAAGTTTTGTTTCGGGGTCGACAGAATTAGAAACCAGCGAGAAGAGATAATCGACCTGCAGCTTCAAATCGGACGGGCCAAGTGCCATCGCCTGATAGCCCATGTCGGTTAAAGCACTGTAGAGGACACCAAACTTCAACTGATCCTGCTTGCGACTGCGTTTCAGGGTTCCTCCCAGTTCCAGTCCGGTTACTGCCCATTGTTTATCTTCGCGAAGTTGCCTGAACAGATCAGCCCGACGGGATATCCCTCCCGATTGTGTTTCAGAACAGCCACAAGGTTCGAGATAACCGTGCTGTTCTCCTGTAAGAACAATCGCCAGTTTGGGCTTGGGCCAGCCTTCAACAAGCACTTTGCTTTTGCTGGAAACGGGAGGAGCAGAACTTTGCTGATCCTGCTTTTCTTCGGCAGGGTCATCTTTCGGTTTTGAAGTGCAACCGGTGAGAATAAGCAGGCAAAAAGTTAGAACTACTTTCCATTGGAGATAGTTCCCGGTAAGTTTGTTTTGCATTGGAAGACAATCCTTTGTACTACTGCTGCAAGCAGCAATTGATGAGCAACGCTTATTGCCATTTCGTAAGTGAAAAACGATGAAAAATATTCAACGTCAATTCGCAGGACTGACATTACGGATATACATTTCTCTGCGAATCGATTCTGTCCTGTCAGAGGCGGTATCCCAACCCCTTTTCAGGCCTTCAGTGCGGAGCGAATTTTGATGGTCCGTACTCCGCAGTCGCGTTGTTTTGTCAACTCTAATAAACCGGAATTGAAAGAACTGTCAAACCTGACAGCAATTTGTTGCAGTAAACAGACAGCTGATCAATAGGAAATCATCTGAACGCGAATGTTCATTGTACCAACAATTGGATTATTGGTCACTACTTTGATGCGGGCAGGATTCTCTTTGTAATATTGGGAAGGAGGGGCCCCGGGAGGCACTTCAATGATCAGATCGTAGCGTTCACGATTTTTTACCTGAAGTTTCTCATCTTTTATCAAAGATACCTTCAAAAAAGCAGGCTTGCTGATAACCTCTTTAATCTCGATGGGAGGACCGCTATTGTCCTTGATATACATGGAGATTTTTGCCGTTTTCCCTTCACTGGCAGCGAAATTTCTAAAATTCATTGTCATTTTCGAGGAAGTCCAGCCGAGAGGGCCTATCATTTTGAATGGCCCTGAATAGAATCCCTCCACAGTAATTGTTGCCGTTTTCTCCTCACTTTTTTTCTCATCGCCTTCAGCATTGACGAGAAACTTTAGAGCAACTTTTTCCGAGAATACGCCCAGAGGAGAGCCGGGGGCGACATTTCCGTTGATCTGATATCCTTTTTTGGCCCCAAGTTCTTCCAACTGTTTCTTATCCATCGGGGTCACTTTGACAGAGACAAGTTCGTTTTTGCATACCGCCTCCTTAAATTCAAAATCATCTCGAACCCGAGAACTGATTTTACCAACAAATTCTGTCGGTTCACCAAGATTCATCTCTCCCAGGTACCAGACGCCAGTCGGTGTGATATCGTAAGTAGGATCTACTCGTCCGGCTATTACCAAGGCGATTTCTTCATTTTTCGGGTCATTCGTTCTGAGAAAAGCAGCTTGACTAAAAGTGGGATCAACCGCTTTGGCTGTCCATTCCAGCTCAACTGTTGTAGATTCACCCGGTGCCAGTTCCGTCTTTTCAAGATCAGCCATCGTGCATTTACAGGTTGACCGCTCAAATTTGAGTTTCAGCACACCTTTTCCATCGTTACGAATCTCAAATTTATGCTTGAGAGTCTGATCGACTTCCATCGAACCAAAATCGTAGTTTCCATCTACAATAACAGCTTTGGGAGGAGGCCCGGATGATTTCAAATCGACTTCCGATTTTGTATCTGTCTGTTCATTAACTGGTAGTTCATTCTGGCAACCGCTTGTGAAAAGGGAAACAGACAGAAACAGAATGTAATAAAAGGCTGAGCTTGGCTTCTGAAACATCAATCGATACCACAAAAAAGAGTAGAATAAGCCGGGAAAACCGGGCACGGCTGGATCATCTTCTGATCGCCGCAATCAAAAATAAACATTAGAAATTTCGCAAGGTGCAAAGAAATGGACCGCTGCTGAGGGAGGCATTGTATCATTTTCGGCAACGCATAGTACACCGGCATCTGCTCTGATCAGCTTAAGCAGTCAGAATCCCGCAAGCGAATTCTGATTTTAAGGAATTGACCAGAAGAATATCCGTTTCAACGAATGAAACCCCTTCACTTGCTACGAATATCAGTCTAAATTGTTGGATTTTTCATCTGCAGAGAGAGTCAATTTTAAGAGAACCGCCTGCTCCTGTTCGGAAAATATGCGATCTGTATGTCCATGTTTCTTGTTGATTTCGTTTAATTCCCCGGCTCTTAGGGCGGCGGTGAGCATCTTTGCTTTTTCGCCAAGAGAAGAGTACATCTGAGCCAGTTCTAGATGCAAATGAGAATCGTTCGGATATCGACTGATCGCCTGCTGCTGAAACCGGATCGCCTGCTCCAACTTCTTGTGGTCTTGCGTCCACTCAAAAAGCAATTTTGATAATCTGGCTTGCTCACGATAGCCGTGATAATTTACCGGATCCCGCCGGATGTACTCCATCACCGCGTTGCAGGCTTGTTCCAACTGCTGAACATTACGGGTCTTCGAAGCACTCTGTTCATACAATCCTTCGAGCATGCTCCACGGTTGCGGATTGAGCGAATCCTGGCTGGCCCACTGTTGAAGAATGCGTTTCGATTCATTCAGTGATCTCGATTCGTACAACCCTGCCTTAGCTACTCCTTCAGCAAATTTAGGAGCCACCGCAGACCACCAGCATAAAGCGGTCAGTAGCACTCCAAGGCCTATCCCACAGGGAAAAAATAGACGACTGTGAAGCTTGAACATTATCGGAGAAGCGATGCACACAGAAGCAAAGAGCAACAGAAGTTGGATAATAACCGGCATTGAATAGCCTCCTGCGCCATGCAGATGCAAAAACAAAGCCGTGGCAGCACAAAGTAAACCAACCGGGCCAAGCGTGACCGGCTTTAGTATCCATCTCCAGAGAGACGCAAACGCTGCAAGCAGAATCCCCCAGCCGATCAATTCTTCAATTGGCAACGCAATCTCTGGCGAGCAGAAAATTCCTGAAAACAGAATGACCAGTATCGCACCTGTCGCTATTTGTCTTGAAGAGGGCATGCTTTCATGCTGAACTTCGGGTGAGTCGGGGAAGGATAAAGCCTTGGAGGAATTGGAGAGGTAGAATCTGATCAGGTTTTTGATCAGAAAAAAAGTAACTATAAGTAACCCGATCAGCGAAATGACTCCGCCTTGCGACCAGGCATCGAGCCAGAGATTATGCGGATCGAGAATGACCTCACTCGATTCGGGTAATTTGAATTCGAGATAAGATTCCCGAAAATTACCCGGTCCTGCTCCAAACAGAAAATGTTTTCCATAAAGCATCGACCACGAGGCAATCCAGTATTCCAGGCGATAGCGAAACGACTTCCCTGCTTCTGTCAGAACTTCGATATCCAACCCACCTGTGATAATTGCAATGAGGATTAATATTGAAAGCAGGACCAGAGTAGTAAGAGCTGCCAGAATATGCTTTCGCTTAATATGTGCTGAGTGAAACAATGTATGTAACAGCAGCAGTAATATCCCCGCAATCATTCCCAGCAAAGCTGTGCGCGATTTCGTCAGCAGCAGACAGAACAGAACCGGAAGCATCATCAGACCGGCGAGAATTATTTTCCCAAGGACCTGTTTCTGTTTCAGCAATTTTAATAACAGGCTCATCATAAGCACTATGGCGAAGGCCAGAATGCCGCCCAATGTGTTTGCCAGGGCGAATCGAGCGGTCGGCTCGCTACTGTTATTCAAGCGATTCAATAAGCCCTTTCGCATTTTTGCATCCAGCGGGATGCCGTAGTCGGTCATCTCTTTTTGCAATTTTAATTGCTTACGTTGCAGACGAACTTTTGCATTCTCGGATGCTTCTGAAATTTGCTGTTCCAGTTTCTCCCAACGCTCGGCAATCGGATTTACAAGTTCGCGTTTCTGGGGATACGAAACATAATGTTGATAAATTCCGAGAC
>WFOZ01000935.1 GCA_015487825.1 Planctomycetaceae bacterium | reverse complement strand
AGTATACTCTCCTTGGTTTCTTCTTGCCATTCTGATTAACGCTAAATTATTGCGAGGTATTTCTCCTTCACCATTATTTGTGAAGCCAAATGTAATACCCACGCCTTGGATTGCTCGCTCAAGCCTTTTTATGTCCTCTTCAAGTTTTTTAGAAGCAGTCTCAAAACCTCTTTAATAGTGTAAACAGACAGGCCAGTTTGACAAAGCCAAGGTACAGATGGTCGTGGTATTCCCAGCGAGTCACAACACGACGATAGTTATGCAGCCAGGCGATGCTGCGTTCAATTTTCCATCTTCTTCGGAAACGCCTGAGCTTCCGCCCGTCCTGCATTTTCGCCTTTCTCCTGTTGCTTTTGTGGGGACAGATCAAATCGATTCCCTTTTCCGTCAGCCGAGTCCGCAAAGCATCAGAATCGGCAGCCTTATCGTAAATCAATCGTTTCGGTTGTCGATTTTGCAATGTCATTTTTTCAAGCAGAGGCTCGATCAGTTTCACTTCGTGGCAACTCGCCGTTTCGGTCGTCACAGCCAGCGGAATACCTTCTCCATCCGAACAGATCATGATCTTTGTCCCCTTGCCACGCTTGGTCGGGCCAACCTGTTTACCCCTTTTTTTGCCGAGGCAAACGTGCCGTCGGCGAAGGCTTCTGACCAGTTGATCTGGCCTGAATCATCAAGTATTTTCAGTAGCCGTCTCCAGGCCTCTTCCAGTATCCCTTCTTCGGTCCACTGCTGGAAACGGCGATGGCAGGTCGCTTTGGAGGGGTATGATTTTGGTAAATCTTTCCATCTCGCTCCCGTTACCAGCACCCACAAAATTCCTTCCAGGCAGTCGCGGGGATGGACTTTGGGGCGGCCTCCCTTGTTCGAAGGCGGAGTCCAGGCAAACAGATCCGCGATTAAACTCCATTGTTTATCGGTTAAACTGACAGTACGGTCCGTCTTGGACACCGAGTTTGTAAAGGACCGATGTCGTTTCGGCCACCAAACCAGTGTCATCAGCATGAGAAATTCTCCTTTCTGGGAGAATCTCCGTGCAAATCCCGGGCCAAACTACTGTACAATTTGACGTTTTGAGACTGCTTCTAAACAGAAAAAAGATGGCAAGATGATCCCGCTCAGTCAGAATTTCTGTTATTTCAGCCTTCAATGATCCACACCACATATCTCTCAATCATTGGGCATTTTCGCCTGTTTTACATAATCTTTCAAAAGTGAAATGACAAAAAAGATGCCCCGGCGTACACTGTTGCTGAAAAATAGTTAGGCCCGAAAAACAGACTGAAACAATCGGCACTCTGTTGCACGGGCAAAGCGGTCTTTCTATAAGCAATTCAAAGAATATTTGCCGATCAACTCAGGCAGAAATCAATTCAGGCAGGTCAGACAGAACTAAGTGGGAACAGTTTTCGTTCTTTGCATCAGTGATCAGAAATATGATCCGAACTTGTGCAGTTTCATGGGGGAATAAAAAAGATGGATGATTCCGATATGCGTTCAAAGCCGTCCGGTTCAGGGGGGGCGTCAAATCCGAACGAACAGGTTGTCCGCATTGTTGTGGAGAACCAGCCTCGGGGTGGTGGAATTCTCTCCCGTTTCTTCCAGATGATCTTTGTTTTTTCGATCCTGCTCAACATTATCCTACTTTCCTCCTCTGTCTCGGAAATAAACACTGGAGAGGCTCCAATCGAAAAGCATCATTCGGGAGACCGTGGAGCCAAAAATAAAATTGCAATTTTCAATGTTTCGACAACCATCATGCCTCCCTTTACGGAGCGGTTGTTGAAGGAAATTGATCAGGCAATAGAAGATGACGACGTCAAGGGAGCAATTGTCGTTGTCGATAGCCCGGGCGGATTGGTCGCAGATAGCCATCAGATATACAACAGGTTGACAAAGCTTTCCAAAGTGAAGCCGGTTTATGTTTCAATGAAACGTATCGCGGCTTCGGGGGGATATTACATTGCGATGGGAGCAGGCAAAGAGGGGCGGATTTACGCTGAACCGACTACCTGGACCGGTTCGATTGGTGTGATCATCCCTCATTACAACATGGTTGAACTGGCTGAAAAGGTCGGGTTGAAATCGGAACCGCTGACAACAGGGGAATTCAAGGATTCCCTCAGTTCGTTCAAGGAAATCAGTCCGAGAGATCGTGAAGTCTGGAACGGAATTCTGGACGATGCCTACCAACGTTTTCTGGACGTGATTGCCTCCGGTCGCCCGAATATGGATCGCAAAAAGATCGAATCGGTCGCCACCGGGAGAATTTTTACCGCGACCCAGGCGAAGGAGGAAGGGTTGATTGACGAGATTGCCTACCTCGAAAAAGTAATCGAAGATTTACAGAAAAAACTCGGATTATCCAAGGT
>WFOZ01000934.1 GCA_015487825.1 Planctomycetaceae bacterium | reverse complement strand
GATCCAGATGGGTCGGCTCTGCTGTCATCAGTGGTTCCAAAAGACAGTCAGCACCTAAAACATTCGCGATTTCTTCCAGCATTTTTTCAACCGAATGAGTCGGAGGAAAGCGGATATCCATTACTGCAGAAGCGGTTGCGGGGATTCGATTAGGTTGCCTGTTTTCGGTTTGGCACATTGTCATACAACATGTCGGGAACCAGTGATTGACTTGTTCTTCAATCGGCTTCTCGGGCCAATAATTGGCAAAGTGTTGATTAAGGATCGTCAGGCGTTCCATTAACAGTTCCAGAGCGTTGATACCAAGCCAGGGGCGAGCACCGTGTGCTTCGTGTCCTTTGCAGGTAACCTGAACATGAATGACTCCCTTTTCTTCGATCGTAATATCATTCAGCGATCCGCCATCGGGAATAATGGCGGTGCCACATCGAAGTTGTTCGTCTTCGCATAAATACCGAACTCCATCTGCACCGCCACGTTCTTCATCAGAAGTAAGAGCCAGTCCCAGCGAAATCCCCGGGTGCCTTGAGTGAAATGCACAGAGCAGTTCGACGAGAATCGCAATTTGCCCTTTCATGTCTCCAGTACCGGGACCGATAATGCGTTCCTGTTTGACGGTAGAATGATAACAATCAGGCTGAGGATGATCGATTACGTCAAGATGCCCGCAAAGTAAAATGTCGGGGGCTTCAATTCCATCCGGTCGCACAACCATCGACTGATGATCGTTGCATTCTAAATAATCGATCTGTACGCCGGGTAAACAATCGATATGATTATGCAGAAATTCAAAACAGCGTTTCCGTTCATCAGGGCGAGACTCAGTACTTGGAATCATCACCAGATCTCGAGTTAACGAGATTAAACGCGACTGAAGCTCTTCATTGATTGGCATGACAGAAAATATCTTCATTAAAAATATGTATATATTCAGCCGGAATCTCTGCATTAAAGCATAATGCTCGCCTGTGGACAACGGACATAAAAATGTAAAGCAGGGCTGCTGAGTTATTCCAATCAGGCAATTGACAAATGGGCGGGCCTCGTCACACCGACTTGCCAGATATAAATTCTGAAATTAACTCAACGAGTTCCTCCGGCACATCTTCGAAGATGTAGTGATTGGCATTATCGAAGATTTTTGTTTTAGCATTGGGGAAATATTCGAGAAAAATGTCCAGGAACTTTGTCGTGAAGCACCAGTCCTGCTTTCCCCAAGGAAAGAGAACGGGGAGCTCAGCCAGTTTCGCCAGATTTTTTTCGACATCCAGAATGGTAGCGTAACTTTCATGTGTGATACTCAACGGAATATCTTTGACAAAACGATCAACTGCGATGCGGTTGTTCCAGTTATCGTAAGGGGCAAGATAGCCTTTTGCGATTTGCCTGGGCATCGGTTTCGATTTGCTCACCGCCATGCTGATTGCGGCCCGGGCAAAAAGATTGAAGCCGCGAACACCAACTGTTCCCAGTAGCGGAATTCTGCAAAGAGAAATGCGAAAGGGAATCATCGTGGAGCGAAATGCTGCTGTATTCATCAGCACGATGCGTTTGAATCGCTCGGGCATACGCCCGGCCGCACCGGAACCAATCGCACCCCCCCAGTCATGGGCAACAAGCGTGATGTTTTGCAGGTTTAATTCTTCAATCAGCTTTTGCAGGTTGGCAATATGCTGCGAGAGATGGTAACGATATTGCTGCGGCTTATCGGAAATTCCACAGCCGATATGATCGACTGCAATACAGCGATGCTTCTTACTAAGCGGCTTGATCAGATTTCGCCATGCGAAACTCCATGTCGGGTTTCCATGCACAAACAACAGCACTTCTTTGTTCTTGTATTGTTCCTCGCCGTTATACTCATCGATGTAGTGATAGCAGGCATCTTCGAGTTGCAGGTAATTCGATTTGAACGGGTATTCCTGTTCGAGGCCGTTTCGTTTCAGGAACTGAGCACTATTGATCTGTGGAGTAATAGCGGGAAGCTTCGTCATTTGGTCTTCTTTCCTGAACGAGCATTGTTCATGGCCTTTCTCAATAGTTTCAAGTCATCCATCGAAAAATTTGCGTTGAGTGAAATTCGCAAACGAGAGGTACCTCGCGGAACTGTGGGAGGGCGAATCGCTGCGACGAGAAAACCGGCTTCTTCCAGGTTCTGAGCCATTTTGATGACCAGTTCGGGGTCTTCAATTAAGACCGGAATAATCGGATTGTTCGATTCTCCAAACAATTCAAACTTGTCTTCATAAAGATGGGAGCGAAAAACAGCAGCCTTACTTCTAATCTTCCAGGGCAGGTTACTCGATTCCTCCATCAATAGCTGAACGGACTTTGCAGCTGCTGCACAAGCGGGAATGGAAAGAGCCGTGGAAAACATCGCCGTTTTCGCCTGGTTCCAAAGCAACTCGATTATTTGCAACGCACCGACCACAAATCCACCCTGAGAACCAAACGCCTTACTGAGTGTACCAATTCGTAACGGCACCCTGCGATCAACAACTTCCAGTGGAATGGTGATGTCATCGTAATACTCCGAGATGATCCCTGCACCTTGGGGACCATAAATTCCGCTTGCGTGGGCTTCGTCGCAAATTAGATACGCATCGTATTTTTCCGCCAACTCGATTAGTTCATCCAGCGGCGCAATGGTAGCATCCATTCCGAAGACGGTTTCGGTCACAATCCATCGATTGGGGAAGGAAACACTTTTTTTCAATTCTCGTTCGAGAATATCAAGACGGTTACTTCGATAAACACGAAACTTCGCGTTCGATAATCGGCAACCATCAACCAGACAGGCATGATTGTTCCGCTCGCAAAAAACGATGTCATCGGCAGCAATGATTGTTGAGACCACTCCCAGGCATGCAGCGTAACCTGAAGAGAAAAGGAGTGCAGATTCTGTCTGTTCCAATTCGCAGATTCGTTCTTTGAGTAGCTGATGCACCGGCGACCAACCGGAAACAAGCATGCTTGCTCGCGAACCAACGCCATATTGCTCAATCGCTTCCACTGCCGCTGCAACAACATCGGGATGCTGCGAAAAACCGAGATAATCGTTACTGGAAAAATCGTATAATTCTCGACCATCGACCAGACAGCGACCATTTTTCAAAGGGGTAACAATTTTCCGTTGGCGACGCAATCCCGCTTCTTCGAGGAGTTGTAATTGCCTGCCGGCTTCATTTTGCAGAAAGGGTTCAGTATTCATGAAAGTTGTAGTCTGTTGTGACGCACATTTGAAGGAGGGATTTAAGGTGCAATAGAAATTGG
>WFOZ01000933.1 GCA_015487825.1 Planctomycetaceae bacterium | reverse complement strand
CTTTTAACCCCGCCTGATCAATTAACGCTCCGGCACTTAACCCCTGTGGGTTCTTGAAGATACAGCCGGCTGACTGCGAACTGAGCGGTTGCGACGCTCTTTTCATGATCCACATTTTCCGCAATCGCCTGGTTATTTCCTGTGAGTCCCCTTCCCTTAGTTTCATTGTAGCGGAAAGAACAACTGCTGCATCGATGTTACTTTTCCGGTAGCCAAATCCAAGCAGTTCGGCAGGAATTGTTTCGATTTTTCCCGCGTTGCTCAGCACTTCAATCGATTCAACCAGTGGTCCGACTTCTCCACTTTTTCCTCCAACGTTACCGATGATTGCCCCGCCGATAGTACCGGGAATTCCAGCCAGGCTTTCCAGTCCGGTCAGTCCTGCAGCGACTGAACGGGAGACGACATGCGAAAGCAACCCTCCCGCCCCTGCGGTAACGCAATTTCCTTCAACCTCAATATTGGAAAACTCCCCGGAAACGAGCCGAATAACGATCCCGCTGATTCCCTCATCGCGGATCAATAAATTCGAACCATCCCCCAGAATGTGAAGAGATGTCGCGGTTTCGTGTGCACATTTCACAATCTGAACAAGTTCTTCGACGCTACGCGGTTCCATTAAATACTGTGCAGGTCCACCCAGTTTGAGCCAGGTGTACGGAGCCAGCGGTTCGTTACGACGTGTAATTTCAGTGAATGAATCCAGGCAACTCATGGTATATCCGATCAATATTTCCTGCACCAAGGGTGAGAAAGAGATTTGAGGAAGAAGATCCTTCTGTTATCGATGAATCGTCTAAACTGGAACGCAAATGGTCAAGTGAAGGAGAGTATTCAAATTGTCTGTTTTCCTTTTCCGATAACAATTGCAGCAGATTCCCCTTATTAACCAGTTCCCGGGCAACCGTTTCCGCCCTGGAATCCAAAATTTCCCTCGCTGCAAAAATCGGGAGAATGTAGACGTGATCCGCCTTACTTAACGCATCTGCAAACTGATCCAGCAGGGATTCGGTCCGTAAAATCTGATGAGGCTGGAACACAACCGTCAACCGGTAGTCGCCAAACCGCTGGCGGGCCGCTGCAATGGTCGCTTTAATTTCTGTCGGGTGATGAGCATAATCATCGATAAAAACTCGTCCACAATATTCCCCTCGCAGATGAAAACGCCTTTCCACCCCCGGAAACATTTTTAATCCTTCAGCAATTACTCCAAGCTCAATACCAATTTCGTTCGCGGCGATAATTGCTGAGAGAGAATTCGCAACCTGATGCAAACCGCACAACGGAATTTCAAATGAGAACGTATTCCCTTCGGGGGAACGAACGGAAAAAACGGTGCCTTTATCTTTTGTTGAAATTGACTCCAACTGCCAATCAGATGGTTTTTCAGCTGAAACATCCACTGAAAAACGGACAATACGACATCTGGCAGCTTGGGAGGCCTGCCTGGTCAAATCGCAATCGTTGTTGATAACAAGCAGCCCCGCTGGGTTAATTTTACTGCAGAACTGCGAAAAAGCAGCAAGCAGCGAATCCTGATTGGGAAAACAATCGAAATGGTCCTGTTCGATCCCTGAAAGCAGAGCCGTTTCAGGCGAATAATTCAGGAAAGATTGCCGAAACTCGCAACATTCGGCAACCAGATAGTCACTTTTGCCTCGCCAACCAAACTCCGCTTCTCCCTGTAAACGTCCACCATAGACCAAAGAGGGCTTTTCGCCACAGTGCCGCATTATGTACGCCAATAATGCAGTCGTTGTCGTTTTTCCATGCGTTCCCGCGATGCCAATTCCGCGATGTTTCTCAAATAATTTTCCAAGATATTCCACATAACTGTAAGTTGGAATCCCACGACTGGCAGCCAGTTGCCTTTCCGGGTTCTGTTTAGAAATCGCCAGTGAATGAATCAGCAAGGATACCTGCTCGGACAGATTTTCCTCGCAATGCTCAGAAAAAGCACGCACTCCCTTTGCTGCGAAAATTTGCCGATCTTTTTGCGAGAGCGACTGATCAGAACCGGAAACCGTCCAGCCTTCAGCCAGCAGATAATCCACAAGCGAACGCATTCCTGCTCCGCAAAGACCAATAAAATAAGCATGTTTTTTCACTGGCAAACTTCGATCATACCCTAAAATGATTCTACAGTGGGGCTTCCCCCCGCAAGGGGCATTCTAATCGTTCTCGTTCCGATTGAGTAGGGCCAGCATTTGCAAAACCCCCAGAGCACTGCCCATTCGAACACATCCTTCAAGGCCTCGCTTTGCATTTATTTCACGCGACTATTCAGCGTTGGCGTAGGGTCCGTTATTGTGGACCACGATGGGAAGTGGATCCTTCTATTTCTGCGGTGGTCCGCGGGTAGCGGACCCTACCAACAATATTAATTTCTGCAAGAACCAAACATTGCTGAATAGTTACGATTTCACTGATTAAAACGAGAAGTCGGGGCAGGAGATAAAAAAAATTGAAATTCACGAAAAAAGAGTAGCCAACACTTGCCTTCTATTTAGCGTACTGTGAGTATCATGGGCTATTCTGTCTATTTCCTACTGGTGGTGCGCGCAAACACTTTTTGTGATGGTGCCAGCCTGAGTCTTTTTTTCCTGTTCATATAGGCGTCTTTGTGATGGATTTTCCTCAATCGATTGTTCTCCTGGCTCAACAACCACTTCCTGGAGGAGCGGAGTTTCAGCAGTTTGATCCCTGGCAGTTTTATCTCAGTGCGGGATTGACAATATTTGCCCTGATTCTGCTGTTTGCAATTAACTGGTTCAGCAAAACCGGCGTGATTGCACGAGCAACCTGCAAGGAATCGATTCGGCAGCCGATGTTCTTTTCGCTGATGCTGGTCTCAATCCTGATTATGATGCTTAACACTTGGGTGCCTTTTTTCTCGATGGGGGAAGATACCAAGATGTTCCTCGATTGTGGTCTGGCTACCATCCTGATTTGCAGCATCCTGCTGGCGATCTGGACATCGAGTATGAGTATTGCTGACGAAATCGAAGGAAAGACCGCGATGACTCTGCTCAGTAAGCCGATTACGCGCAGGCAGTTTATTGTCGGAAAATATCTGGGACTGCTTCAGGGAGTTGTCATTTTTATGATTCCCGTCATTCTCGCATTTTGTGCCTTAACCTATTACAAGGTTGGTTATGACCTGAAAGAAGCGGGCAAGCAGGCTTTGGATTCATACGTCTGGCTCGAAATGACATCGGGTGGTGGTGATATGGAATATCTCTGGTTCGAACCGACTCGCCTGGCAACTGTACTGCAGATCCTGCCGGGCCTGTTGTTAATTTTCCTTGAAGTTGCGGTCCTGGCTTCAATTAGCGTTGTCGTCTCAACTCGCCTGCCGATGGTTGTCAACTTTTCTGTGATGTTTGCCGTGTTTGTTATCGGACACTTGACACCGGTTCTCGTCCAATCCAGTGTTCAACATGAAGAACTCGAATTTGTTTCTTTTGTTGCACGACTGTTCGCAACGGTACTGCCTCAGTTGGATGCCTTTAATATGTCGGCCTATATTGTCACCGGTTCCACGGTACCACCGGTTTATCTCGGGCTGACAGCACTATACGGCATCGCTTACTGCATCGCAGCGATCCTGCTCGCATTCATCCTGTTCGAAGACCGAGATCTGGCTTGATTGTAT
>WFOZ01000932.1 GCA_015487825.1 Planctomycetaceae bacterium | reverse complement strand
TTCTTCTTCTTGTTCAATTCTGCAATTTCTTTGCGGATTTTTTTCGCCTCTTCCCCTTTTTTGCCGCGCAGAGAACGATTCAATGAATAAATTTTTGTTTCAAGGTTATGTCTGACAACAGTCGCGGCCGCGTATTTTTTTCGATCCAATCCGGTAATGGTTTTCCCGTCGGCTGAATAAGCAGCGTCACCTACCACTGTAAATTCACGACCAGCGAGCCAGCCGTAACCGATGGTTCCATCTTTCTGGCTCATCGCGAGAATGTGATGCGCCCCGAACGAAAAGATTTGCCCATCGACCAGCATCGCCCGTGTTCCTCCCACGACACCGCCTGCTGTATTTCTCCAGCCATAAGCCCGTTTGTATTGCAGTTTTCCGGTTTTACGATCAATCGCAACAGGTAAATTTCGTCCCGAGGGAACGATGATCGATTTATCATTG
This sequence comes from Planctomycetaceae bacterium, assembly GCA_015487825.1. Lineage (GTDB taxonomy): Bacteria > Planctomycetota > Planctomycetia > Planctomycetales > Planctomycetaceae > Rubinisphaera. The sequence continues at coordinate 3,037 of WFOZ01000932.1, read as the reverse complement.
ATGAGCCAATATCCCTGCGGCGTTAAGTCGTCGCGGGTGGCAGAAGATTGACTGATCTGATCGTTTTTCCAAATAATGCTACCATCTTCCGCATCGACCGCGTAAAGATAAACATTCTCGTGCGGAAAAATCCCAGCCCCGAAGTAAGCGATACCATCATCAACAAGAATGCCGGTTCGGATTGGCCAGCGGGAAATCATTTGCCCTCGAGCGATCATCCATTCTTCAGCCGGACCTGCACGAAGTTTCCAGATGAGCGAACCATTTGCAGCATCCAGACAATACGCATAACCATCGTCTGAACCGAAGTAAACTTTTCCATTTGAAACTGTCGGGGCAAGCCGAATGGGGGCCCCGGAAAAGAAGCTCCAGATTTCACGCCCGTTTGCCGCATCGACACAATGTAATTGATCATCGACTGATGAACCAAAATAAACTCGTTTCCCAACCACTGCCACATGAAAGACGTCATCATAAGTGATGCGAGCTTCCAGATCTTTCCCTTCCATAATCCGACTGCCCGGCCCGGTGTTGGCAGGTTGCGGCGCAGCCGGTGCGTTCAACTTCCAGATCGGTGTTAACGGAATTTGCAGCGATTCTTCAAGAGTAGAACCGGTTCGGGAATTATTACGCTGATAAGTTGGCCAGTCTGCACTGTGCGAACTTTCCGGATTAAGCGAGAATTGAGAGATAACGAACAGAACGAGGAAAAATGAATTCCTAAACTGTTGAAAGCTGGCAAAAGGTAAGAACTGCATTTCATTTCTCCTGGAAAGTTTTCACTACTGATATCTGTAGCGGGGTGGGCATTGCATTCAGGGATCGCCATGTTTTAATATTTGTCACTTATTGTTGTCGAATTGTCTCCACTTTTGCAAGTTGCTCGCGTTTGACAAGTTTGGAAACGAGATTTAGAACCTGTTTATCCGATTACCAGAAGCTTACAGAGATTCCCAAATAATTGGCGGGCAAGACTACATTGACGATTCTGGATGTGTATACTGAATGCGTTGCCTGACCTACGAATCATAAAAACAACTCGAAGAAAATATCATGATTAAGAAACGGTTGAGAATTTCACTGATAGCCATCTCTCTGATTTGCATGGCATCATTCGCGTGGGCCTGTTCGGTTCCTGTTTTTCGTTATGCACTCGAACGTTGGGTGAACGATCAATACGAGGTGATCGTTTTTCATAAAGGGAAATTGACGGACGATCAACAAAAAATCGTTGCCGATCTCACCGAAGAAGGTGCCGCGGGGAAACAGCATGCGAATGTTCGCTTGACGCTGGTCGATTTGGCAGCCAACGATCCTGAAAAACCGAAAGATGAGGAGGCGATCAAATTATGGGAAGCACAAAAAACAGAAACACTCCCCTGGATGGTCGTGAAATATCCAACCATTGCAAGAAAGCCAGCCGATGTTTGGGCGGGAGAATTAACAAACGAGAATGTCGAAAGGCTACTCGATTCCCCGGCTCGTCGCGAAATCGCTCGGCTACTGCTTAAAGGAGAAACCGCCGTCTGGGTTTTATTGGAATCTGGAAACAAAGAAGCAGACGACGCTGCTCTCAAAATCTTACAGATCAATTTGCAGCTTGCCCATAAAGAACTTGAACTGCCGAAAATTGACGAAGCAGATATCGAACAAGGATTGGTTTCGACAGATGAAACAGGTTTGAAACTTCACTTTTCAACCTTGCGATTATCTCGCGACAATTCCCAGGAAAAGATGTTTATCGAAATGTTATTGGGGAGTGAAGATGATTTACGAGATTTCGATGAACCGATGGCGTTTCCCGTTTTTGGTCGCGGTCGTGTGATGTACGCACTGATCGGAAGAGGGATTAACGCCGATACGATTAGGCAATCGTGTCAGGAATTGATCGGTCCCTGCACCTGCGAGGTCAAAGAGGAAAACCCCGGCATCGATATTGTCACGTCCGTCGATTGGGATGAACTCGTGCAACCATTCGTAGAAATTGATCGCGAACTACCCCCACTGCCCGGTTTTGGCGGCTTAACCAACGTGGACGATTCAACTGAAATGAACGCTGAGAAAAAGAGCAAAGAAGGCTCCTCTGTTCTGGTTGCAGGGAATGAAATCGCAGATAAGGCGAATCATTCAACGTCTGTTTCTCCGACTGAAATGAATCCAATGATTCGCAACATCATCATTGCAGCAGGTGTCGGCATCGGGATTGTCATGGTACTGAGCTTCGCCTTTTTGTCGAACAAGAATAGCTAAGCAGTAGGTTAGGCTTTCCAGCCTGACAAACAGATGTCCCTGAAAGATCACCTTGGAATAAATAGAGATTATCGAATGAGTGTCTGGAAATTGATGCGGCGAGAAATTGGGCATCGTAAATTGAATTTTATTCTGGGGCTTGTTTCCGTCAGTGTTGCCATCGCCTGTCTGGTCGGGTCGTTTACGCTGCTCAAAGCGAACGATATCGTCACCGAAGAAATTCTCGCAGAGAAACAAGAACTTGTTGAGAAAGAGGGGGCTGCACTGAATGATGCGATGCGGAAAATTACGATTGGCCTCGGCTTCAATGCGTTAATCTTGCCGGAAGATCAGGATCTTAACGAGTTTTACAACAAAAACACCCTTTCAAAATCGATGCCGGAAGAATACGTTGACCGGCTGGCAAAATCCCGCATTGTCACAATCAATCATTTGCTCCCCACGGTTTCAAAAAGTATTCATTGGGATGAGCAGGATATCCAAGTCATCCTGATGGGTACCCGAGGCGAAGTCCCATTGATGCACAAGAACCCGAAAAAGCCGATGCTCGATGCCGTCCCCAAAGGAAAAATGGTCGTCGGCTTTCAGATTCATCAACAACGCAAACTGAAAAAAGGGGACCATGTTAAGTTGATGGGAAAAGAATTTGAAATTATCGACACCAACAAAGAGCGAGGCACCGTCGATGACAGCACCGTCTGGGTTCATCTTTCTGATGCTCAGGAAATGCTCAACATGCAGAATTTAATCAACGGAATCTGGGCGCTCGAATGTCATTGTGCAGGAG
>WFOZ01000931.1 GCA_015487825.1 Planctomycetaceae bacterium | reverse complement strand
CGGAATTACATTGCTCGAAAATATCCGGGAACCGAAATCAGATAAACGGTCATTGGTTCCTGTCGATAAAAGTTCCTCATTGAAAGCATTCTCCTCGCCAAAAAAAATTCTGCCGATAGATTTCGATCACGATGGGGATCTGGATTTGTGCATCGCAACCAATAATAATCTCTCTTTATGGAAACAGCTTTCTCCCTTTGAATATCAGCAGGTAAGCGGCGAATCTGCATTCGCGAAATCTGATATTAACGTACATTCTCTTGTGGCGGTTGATTGGGACCGTGATGTCGATTTGGATATTGTCGTTGGAACCGCACAGGGAAACTCGCTTGGTATTCTTGAGAACATGAAGCATGGACGGTTTCGCTGGCAACCTTTACAGATTGAAAAACTGGCACCAGGGGCCATCACTGATTTACATGTTTTAGATTTTGATGGTAATGCTTCGTGGGACCTGTTGTTAGCAGGTGAAGCAGGCCTGCAAAAGGTGACAACTCAAACAACGCCCGGCGGTAACGTGACATTATCAGCCGCAGTGCAGATATCAAAAACTCCCTCCAAAGGGGTGCATCTTGCTGATTTTGACAATAACGGCTGGCTCGATATCTTCTCGCATCATGCAACCGATCAGAAAGTCTGGCTTGCTGATTCTCGTGGCACTTTTTCCAAACAGATCCCCGTTGATTTTGCAGATGCGGAGACGGTTCTGCAGGGCGACAGTGCAGATCTCGATGGAGACGGCGATTTGGATCTCTGCCTGTTGCCTGCAAACGCAAATTCAGCTCAGCCGGCTGGTGGATCGATCCAGATTTTTCGTAATCAGGGTGGCAATAAAAATAACTGGCTGGAAGTTGTACTGCGTGCGGAGCAAATCAAAGGGAATCAACGTGCTGCCAGCGGAAGAGTCAACCATTATGGCATAGGCAGTCTGCTAGAACTGAAAGCTGAAGGGCTTTATCAACCTCGCGTTATCACTTCACAAAAGACACATTTTGGACTTGGAAAATATTCTCAGGCAGATGCCATACGGATTTTATGGACGAACGGAATACCGGTCAATATTATCGAACCGGCAACCAATATCTGCCTCTATGAAAAACAGACTCTGAAAGGGTCTTGCCCTTACTTATACGCCTGGAACGGCAAACAATATAATTTTGTAACCGACCTGCTTTGGGCCGCACCGCTGGGATTAATAACACCAACAGGGGCGATAGCACCACATCGGGAATGGGAATATTTACTTGTAACGGGAGACCAATTGAAACCACACGCGGGTACTTACGATATACAAATTACTGAGGAACTCTGGGAAGCAGCCTACTTCGATACGATTCAGTTGATTGCGATTGATCATCCTGCAGATGTGCAAATTTTTTCCAATGAAAAAGTTGGCCCGGCTCAAATTTCATCATTCGAAATTCATACCGTTCAAAATGCAAGGCAACCGATTTCCGTTGTCAATCAGTACAACGATGATTTACTGGAACTGGTTTCCAGGCGGGACGAGCAATACGCTAAGTCATTTCATAAAAAGTATCTGCAAGGTATTGTTGAAAATCATTATCTGGAAATTGATTTAGGAAAACTGGAAGACCCCAGATCGATCAAACTGTTTTTAACCGGTTGGCTTTTACCAAGCGATACATCAATAAACGCATCCATAGCACAAAATAAAACAAAACTCCCTCCAGCTCCTTTATCACTTTCAGTACTTAATGCCAAAGGGAAATGGGAGAAGGTTATCCCGTTCACCGGTTTCCCCGGCGGTAAAACAAAAACCATTGTACTCGACCTGTCCAAAGTATTTTTGACGAAAGATTACCGCCTGCGTTTATCGAGCGAACAGGAATTGTACTGGGACCACATTTTTTTTACCGTTAATGAGAACGGGGTTGATTTCACTCAGTCAAAATGTAAGCTGAATTATGCCGATTTGCATTATCGCGGATACTCAGAAATTATTCAGCATCCTCAATTCGGACCGGAGTTGTACAACTACAATAAAGTGAAGCAAGCACCCAAATGGCCCCCAATGCAGGGCTGTTTCACGAAGTTTGGTGATGTACGAGAGTTGATTCGCAGTAAAGATGAACGGTTGGTTATCCTGGGGGCGGGTGATGAGTTGTCACTCCGTTTTCAGGTGCCGGAAAAAGCGTTGCCTGCGGGTTGGCGACGAGATTTCATCTTGTACAACGTCGGTTGGGATAAAGATGCCGATTTGAATACCGTCTATGGGCAGTCAGTTGATCCTCTCCCGTTTTATCGAATGAGTCGTTACCCCTTCATTACCGAGGACGATTTTCGTAATGCAGCGGTGCATCGCAAGGATGAAATAGAGTATCATAACCGAAGACAATCACGATCCGGATTCTGGAAAGCGTTGATGAATCAATCTGCCAATTAAGAATGTATCCATTTTGTTTCGGCGGTCAAAACAGACCGCTCGTACCAGGTGTTCAGCAGAACCCCGGGTCATTCTATCTGCCTTGAGTTGATAGTTTAGTTTATTGAATTGATAGATCGCCCCTGAATATGAGGATCAGAACTTTGCAAGCCAGACTGGAATTGAGCTATTCGCACCGCATCTGTACCGGAAAAAGCCTGTCTCCTGCTGTGGTCTGTTTGGTCGTTTTGCTGGTATTTTCTTCCCCCGCTACTGCTACCGCGGAAGAATTTCAGTATCCGTTATCTGTTGTTGTCGATAAGCAGGAGACGATTTTTGTTGCAGATCGAAAGCTACCGGGAATCTGGAAAATTACTCAAGGAAAAAGTGAAATATTTTTCCAGGGCTCAAAGAAGTTTCGAACTCCGCTTAATGCAATCAGGTGTCTGGCGTTGGACAATAACGGGAACCTGATAGCGGGAGATTCTTCGACACGCGAAATTTACCGTTTTTCGAAAGAGGGAAAACCAACTCCGTTAACCAAGGGGAAAATTGGAATCCCGATGGCGATTGCAGTAAATAGCAAAGGCGAGATTTACGTAGCAGATCTGGAAACACGTTCGATAGTTATCGTGCCGGAAAAAGGAGGTGTGCCAGAAACTTTTGTCACCGGATTGCCCGTGCGTGGACTGGCTTTTGATAAACAGGGCTTCTTGCTGGCAGCTGCACACTCAAGTAATCAGTTTTTGAAAATTGCTCCCGACAAAAAAATAGAAGTGTTGACTCCGGGACGTCCTTTTCAGTTTTCACACCACATTGCAATCGACGCACAGGGGAATCAGTATATTGCAGATGGCTATGCCAAAACGATCTGGAAAATTTCATCGGAAGATCCCAATAATAAACCAACAGCATTCATTACAGATAAGAAACTAAATAATCCGGTCGGATTAGCCTGGCACAACAAACAGCTTTATATAGCAGACCCAAAGGCAAAGTCGATCTTTATTTTTGATCAGGCTGGAAAGCTGAAATCACAGATTCCGAAAAATTAGAGCCTCTCGAAATTGAGGATGACCTGGTTTTCTACTGAAAAACTCTACCGATTCTTCCAGCAGCCGTAACCAGGCCGTACAAGTACACTGTTGAGTGAAGCACAATTGATATTGGTCGCTGAGATTTTATTTTTGATAAAGCATTAGTTGATAAGCAATGAATACCTCAACTTCTAAAACAACCGGGCGGCAAAATGTGCCTGCAATTGGTGCTCGGTTACGCTACCTTTATCTGGTGTTGCTCGCGTTGGTGGCAGTTCTGGTTGCTAATTCGCTGTACCTGGCAAGTATCACTGCAATGGAATGGTTTTCCGGCCAGATTTACCAGAACTATTTTTATCAGATTATGTTTCTCTTTCACATTCTGCTGGGATTTCTGTTCCTGACTCCGTTTGTCACCTTTACTTTCATTCATTTCCAGAATACACGATACCGAAAAAAGCGACGCACTGTTTATGTTGGTTACGCGCTGTTGTCGGTCAGTCTGGTCCTGTTGATCAGCGGGATTCTGCTGATCCGTATCTCCGGACTATTCGAGCTTAAAACTCCTTCGTTGCGAAGTTTTATTTACTGGATGCATGTGATTGCTCCACTGATTGTACTTTGGCTCTACTGGCTGCATCGTCAGGTGGGGCCCAGAATAAAATGGAAACAGGGCTTGCGTTATCTTACCGCTGTTGCGGTAACGATGGCGGTGATGTTTGCATTGCATTCGCAAGATCCTCGCCAGTGGAACGTGGCTGGTCCGCAAGCAGGATTGAAATATTTTGAACCTTCTCCAGCCCGTACATCCACTGGAAAATTTATTTCCGCCCAGGCGTTAATGATGGACAGCTATTGCAAACAGTGCCATGCAGATGTGCATGCCAGCTGGGAAGATAGTGTGCATCATTTAAGTTCGTTCAACAACCCTGCCTATCTGGCATCGATTCGGGAAACCAGAGAGGTTCTGTTGAAACGCGATAATACCATTCAGGCTTCACGCCTTTGTGCCGGGTGTCACGATCCCGTCCCCTTCTTCAGTGGTGCTTTCGACGATCCACAGTTCGATGATGTGAATCACCCCACGGCAGGTGCCGGCATTACCTGCACTGCCTGTCATTCAATTACGCATATCAACAGTGTAAAAGGCAATGGCGATTATACGATTGAGGAACCACTGCATTATCCGTTTGCATACAGTAAAAACCCGGTACTTCAGTGGATTAATCATCAACTGGTAAAAGCAAAACCTGCGATGCACAACAAAACTTTTTTGAAACCGTTGCACAAAACCACCGAGTTTTGTTCGGCATGCCATAAAGTGCATCTGCCTTATGGTCTGACTCACTACAAAAAGTTTTTAAGAGCACAAAATCATTACGATTCCTTTCTGTTAAGCGGCATTTCCGGGCATAGTGTACGCAGTTTTTATTATCCGAAACTGGCGGAAAAGAATTGTAACGATTGCCATTTACCGTTGATCGAGTCGGATGATTTCGGAACAGATTTTTTTGATGACAGCAAAGTCCTTAAAGCTCACGATCACCTATTCCCTTCTGCCAACACGGCATTGGCTTGGCTGCGCAACAAGCCGGATGTTATTGAAGCCCACCGTAAATTTCTAAACAATAATGTAATGCGTGTCGATATTTTCGGAATTAAAACGGGTAACACAATCGATGCCCCTCTGCAGGCGCCGTTGCGACCAAGACTGCCCACGCTTGAGCCGGGTAAAACCTATCTGGTGGAAACGGTCCTTAGAGCATTAAGAGAAATGGGCCACCATTTTACACAGGGTACAACCGACTCAAACCAGATCTGGCTTGATGTCACAATCTCCAGTGGCGGAAAAATTATTGGACGTAGCGGTTCGCTGGATGAAAATCGGCGAGTTGATCCCTGGGCACATTTTGTGAATGTCTTCCTGCTTGACAAGGATGGAAACCGTATTGATCGCAGAAACCCTCAAGACATTTTCACTCCGCTATATAATCATCAGATCGGACCGGGAACTGCCCAGACAATCCACTATCAGTTTGAAGTACCTGCACAGATCGATGCGCCAATTGAAATTACGGTGAAGTTACAATATCGAAAATTCGATTCCACTTTTATGGACTATATCTACCAGAGCCAGAAAAAAGGAGACAAGCCGCTTCGTGGATCTCAACCGGGAAAGACCTATCTCAACAATCTTCCCATCATTACCATTGCCGAAGACCGTGTTGTCCTGCCAGTCGCGGGGGTGAACGCCAGATTGAAACAACAGATATGCAAAACTCCGCAATGGGAGCGATGGAACGATTATGGCATCGGCCTGTTGCAAAAGGGGAAAGCTGCACTGAGACAGTCTGCGGATGCATTTCGTAAAGTCGAACAGGCCAATCGTTATGATGGTCCTTTGAATCTGGCCCGTGTCCATTTTCGCGAAGGTCAACTGGATGAAGCCGTTGCTGCAATCAAACGGGCATCTTCCATGAAGTCACCTGCTGCACCGGCCTGGACAATCGCCTGGCTTAGTGGCATGGTCAACCGACAGCAGGGTAACTTACAGGCGGCAGAAAATAATTTCAGAAGTGCGATTTATGATCAGACTCCTGAAATGCGAAAACGGCAGTTCGACTTCAGCCTGGATTATGTGGTGATCAACCAACTCGGAGAAACATTATTTGATCTGGCAAAACAGCAACGGGGAGAGTCACGCGCAGCGAAACGGAGAGAGTACCTCGAACAAAGTGTTGAACAATTTCAGAAAACCCTTTCGATTGACCCGGAAAATGTAACGGCACATTACAACTTGCAACTTCTATACGCACAATTGGGGAAAGATAAACTCTCAACCAGACATCGAAAGTTGCATGCACTTTACAAGCCGGATGACAATGCAGCAGATATCGCAATTTCAGCAGCCAGAAAACGCTACCCCGCCGCGAATCATGCTGCAGCAGCGATTGTCATCTATCCCCTGCAACGAAAAAATTCTCCCGGACTCCCATAATCGCGAACCAGATTTAATCTCCATTCAAATAAAAGTAACGTCATGAACTCTACCGGGAAGCAGGAAGAACATCAGGATACTGAAGATACCATGCACGATGCGGAGGCCGCTGAAGATGTAAATGTAGGACGTGCTTTTAAGGTCTCTGCAACGATCATTTCATGCAGTATTGTGCTGATTGCTGGAGTGGTCTATTTCTTTCAGCAGAACGCCAAACCACCAGAGACGGTTGTGACCCCACTCGAATTACCTACGGTCAGGGATCAGGAATCGATTGTCATTCCGCAGCTGCCTTTTACCGATATCACGCTTTCTGCCGGTATAGATTTTCTCCATGAGAACGGTGCAACAGGAGAGAAACTGCTGCCGGAATCGATGGGAAGTGGTTGTGCTTTTTTTGATTGCGACAACGATGGTGATCAGGATATTCTGCTGATCAATTCCACGACCTGGCAATCAGAAAAACAGGCATCAGATTCGTCAAAAACAATGAAGCTGTACCTCAATGATGGCAGTGGTCGGTATCAGGATGAGACAAAACAACGAGGTCTGGATGTGATATTGTACGGCATGGGAGTTGCCTGTGGAGATTATGATAACGATGGGTACACCGATCTTTTCATTTCTGCATTGGGGACAAATCGCTTGTTTCATAATGTAAAAGGAGTATTCGAAGAAGTCAGCAGCACCTCAGGAGTGGCTGGCGAAAAAAATGCCTGGAGTACCGGCTGTGGCTGGTTCGATTACGATAACGATGGTCTGCTGGATCTGTTCGTCTGCAACTATCTCGGCTGGACACGAGAATTTGATGTTGCGCAGAACTTTCAATTGACCGGAGGAGAGCGGGCCTACGGGCGTCCGCAGGTTTTCAAAGGAGCCTTTTCTTACCTTTACCATAATGAAGGAAATGGAAAATTTCGTGATGTGAGTGCAACATCAGGCATTCAAATTACAAACCCCGCTACGGATAAGCCGATGGGCAAGTCTTTGGGAGTTACTTTTGATGATTATGACAACGATGGCCAACTCGATATTTTTGTTTCAAACGATACCGTCCGGAATTTTCTTTTTCGAAACAAAGGGGACGGTACTTTTGAAGAAACGGGAGTGATTGCAGGTGTCGCTTATGATTCAGCAGGCAATGCTCGGGGGGCAATGGGATTGGACAGCAGTCACTTTCGCAATAACGAGGAAATCGGCATCGCGATTGGTAACTTTGCCAACGAAATGACCGCGCTATATGTTTCATCCAATGAAGATCTGCAATTCAATGATGAGGCAATTTCTTCTGGTTTGGGGCCGCTGACGCGGTTGGAACTTACGTTTGGTCTGTTCTTTTTCGATTGTGATTTAGATGGCAGACTCGACCTGTTTACCGCCAATGGTCACTTGGAGGAAGATATCAATAAAGTTCAGGCAAGTCAGTTTTACGAACAACAACCTCAGTTATTCTGGAACAGTGGTCCCGATTCTACAATGGAATTCATACAGGTCCCGCCAGAAAAAACCGGCACCGATTTTGCGAAAGCAATTGTTGGACGTGGAGCAGCCTATGCCGATATCGATGCTGATGGCGATCTGGATATTCTGATTTCAACAACAGGTAGAACACCACGGCTGTTACAAAATGACCAACTTTCTGATAACCACTGGGTTAAATTTAAACTGATCGGTAAGCAGTCAAATCGTGACGCAATCGGAGCAACAATCACTTTGCAAACCAAACAGCAGACACAGTTTCGCCGAGTGATGCCCACACGCAGCTATCTGTCGCAGGTAGAACTACCGGTGACATTTGGCTTGGGGCAAGAGACAATTATTTCGCAGCTCACCATTAAATGGCCCAGTGGAAAATTGACTCAACTGGAAAATATTAAACCCGATCGGCTATATACCATCAAAGAAGAGGAATCTGATCTCGGGAAGTAACGCCACGGATAAATTCTGAGTGAACCTGACGAGACATAGCCGCAGCCAATAAGAGAACCGGTAAAATGCGGCTGATTCGACGGCTTTGAAAGCCATCGTATAGGAAATTCAGCCCAGTTCTTCAATCGGTGCAGCCGGGCCATCAACCAGCGGGGTTGGGCGACCGCTGGGCGTAATCCAGGCACTGTAGGGATCGATGCCAAGTTTTTTAAAGACAGTCGCGCCAAGATCACCGGGGCCTAAGCGACGCTTTTCGATAGCCCCTCCCCGCCTGTCGGAGGCTCCTATTACCTGACCGCCCGGCACGCCTGCACCAGCGACGAGCATCGACATGACCGGTGTCCAATGACCTCGACCATTTGTTTTTGTGAGGACCGGCCCCCTACCAAACTCACCTAACGCGAGAACAAGAGTTGTTTCAAGCAACCCTCTTTGATCCAGATCGTTTATCAGCGTGGTGATGCCGTGGTCGAAAACGGGGAGCATCGGCTTTAAGCCCTTCACTATCCCGCCCCATCTGACTTCATCGCCATGATGATCCCAATGCCCCCACGCATCGCTGAGAGTAACAAACGTGACTCCCGCTTCAACTAATCGCCTGGCCAGAAGGGTTTTCTCCCCGAAGGAATGTCTTCCATAATTATCCCGCACATCCTGCGGTTCGTTATTGAGATCGAATGCTTTGGAAACTTTCCCCGAAAGAACCATATTGTACGCTTCTTGAACATAACGTTCCTGCAGTAGGAAACCGGGAGAACTATCGGCCTGTTTTTTCAATCGGTCCAGTTTGAGACGCAAGTCGTTTCGATCAGATAGACGGGGAATTTCGATCCCTTTAGGCATTTCGAATTTCCCCGCAGATTTCACTCCATCAAGCGGTTCATAGCGGTGCCCGAGCAGTCCTGCTCCGTAGATATCTGAAACCATACTATCTGCCAAGGCGACATTGGCTGGCATGCCCGTTACATTGGGACCACGAAATTTTGCTGCAACGGCTCCCATAGAAGGATAGCCACCGCCATCACGATTATCGTTTGTTCTACGGGACTTCGGATTGGCTGCCTGAAAAGTTGTTGGAGTATGATTACTGGCACTGGCATCCATTGAACGTATGATGGCAAATTTATCCATCATCGCCGCCTGTTTCGGAAAATGCTCACATATTTCGATACCGTTCACTGAAGTCGCGATCGGAGAAAACGGACCACGTATCTCCCTGGGAGCCTGTGGTTTCAAATCCCAGGTATCAAGCTGGCTCGGGCCTCCGGAAAGCCAGATCAGGATGACGGATTTCGCCTGGACTTTCTGCGCGGCAACTGCCGCAGCTTTTGCCTGTTTTTGCATGAACGTGGCAGTGGAAAGCCCCGCTATTCCGGAAAGACCAACTTTCAGACACCATCGCCGCGAGCCTGCCTGAATTAAGTCAGAGCCGGGAAGAAAAGATGAAAATCCAATATTGGCATGATGAGATTTTTCATGCTGTTTAGAGCAATCATCAATTGAGCGAGTCATTTTCTCTATCCAATATCACATTTCCGAACTCATCATTTCAAATTTCAAACCAGGGAAACAGTCTTATCCTTTTTTAGCTTTAACAGCTCGTTTGGCCCGAGACTGTGCGGTCTTAAATTTATTAAAGAAGCTGGTCAGCTTGGTCCCGAATGACCTGGGAACCAGGCCTCGTGCAATTGCCTGAAGTGCAACAGTACCAATCTCGACTTCATCGACGGACCAGACTTTTACAAATTTGTTGTTTGATTTTTCCTCCGGGTCCTCAAGGATAAGGAATGCATCAACAACAACCATCTGTGTTCCCGGTGCAGCTTTTCGCACCATGTTAGTCTTGAGAGTAACAATCATTACTGCGGCATCACCACTCGGTTCCCCAAACGAAAGTTGAATGCCTGCCTTTTCGATAGCCTGCTTGGCATGTGCATAGACACTGTTTTTCAATTGAGAAGTCGGATCGATGCTTGCTCTCTGGTAAACAAGCAGCAGCCAGATTTCATCAATTTTAGAAAGCAATTCGTTCCCACGATCAGTTCCCTGGATATTCTTGGCAAGTTTGCGTTTGATATCCCGGCTAACCGGTTTAAGTTTTTTGGGATCAAGTTTAACGACTTTTTTTCCGCTCCCCGCCTTGGCAAGTGTCAAAACATCCTTTGAAGAAACGGCAAAGTTCAGGTTCTGGCCTATTGTCATCTGCATCGTGTTCATTGCAACAACCTGACCACGCATGTTGACCAAAGGGCCACCACTATTACCTGGAGAAATGGGGGTCGATGTCTGAAGCCAGGTCCCTTTCAGTTCCACTCCCATCTGGTCCTGCATTTCGTCTTGCGTCCGAATTGCAGAAATTATTCCTTCAGTTGTTGTGAATGACAAACCGTGAGGAGCACCAAAAGCAACGACACTCGAACCCTTCTTGGGAACTTCGGAAGCAAGAGGAAGTGGTACCAGTTCTTTGCCGGAGACCTCAATCTGAATAATTGCGATATCGTAGTTGGGATCAAAATACCTGTACCCGGTGACTTCTCCTTTGGATCCATCAGAGAATTCAACACTCGCTTCTTTAATACCTTCGATGACATGATAATTGGTCACGACCAATCCCGATTTGGAAACAACATACCCACTACCAACTCCATAACCTTCAGAACTACGAGTATTAATACGGACTACAGATGGTTCCACCCGTTCAATTAAATCGGGGAGCTTCAGGTCGTCTTCAGAAACTTCTATTTTCTCCAGTTCAGCGAGAAATAATGGATCCGCCTTCCCGGTGACGCCACTGCCACCACTGGAAGAAATCCCTGAGCCGTCGGGATTAGAAAGTCCGGCAAGGCCTTCTCCGCCCGGAACAGTTGCTCCTCCCGGAACAGTTGCCCCTCCTCCCAAGCCCGGGTTTGCCATTTCGGGTGACATTGCTGCTGATGGTGCATCACCAGCTCCGGAATTTATTCCACCAAATGGTGCAGGCGCACCTCCTGAACTCCCCTGGTTAGCAGACATTTCAGGTGACATTGCTG
>WFOZ01000930.1 GCA_015487825.1 Planctomycetaceae bacterium | reverse complement strand
TTAGAACCTACTTTTACAAAAAGAGGGTCTTCGGGGCTGGGAGATGCGTAGAACGTTCCAACGGTTGGGCTGACAATTTCCAACAGGCCATCATCTGAACCGGAATCAACAGGGGCAGCCGGCGGTGTGGAAGGGGCTGCAACCGGTGCAGGAGGGATTGCAGCGGGATAACTTTGCGGGGCAACCGCAGCCGGCACTGCAACTTCAGCAGGACCGCGACGCAATCGCCAGTGCTGTTCTCCCTGTCGTAAATTAACTTCCGTAACGCCATGCTGCTCCATCATCTCAATCAGTTCCCGCAACTGTTTTAAATCGAAGGAATCTGTGGAACTTTGCGCGCTTGCTGCTTTTGATTTTTGTGGCATAGATTATTAGCCCTTATACTCTTATTTTCTGATCGTAAGATTTACAGAGAAATCCTTACGTAGATATTAAATCACTCTCCGGCTTCAACCGGAGAACACCCGGCACGGTTGGTCAGTTTTTTTGCCGTACTCCTGATAGATTCCCGTATCAATTGCGTCTCAGGCAAAGAAAATTATCATCAAAGTAGTACAGCCGTAACGGTATCCCTGTTTCAAAAAGTAAGACAACTCGATTCCAAATCTTTAGGAACAGAAGAAAGAACTTCGCATCCATCTTTTGTCACCAGCAGATCGTCCTCGATTCGAATTCCACCCCAACCGGGAAAGTAAACGCCAGGTTCGACAGTCACAACCATCCCCGGTTTAAAAACATGGCTCGATTGAGCAGACATGCGGACCGACTCATGCACCTACAGACCGAACCCATGCCCCAACCCATGATTAAACTTCGGGCCGACTCCCGCCTGTTCAATCAGACCGCGAGCGATCCGATCAACATGGCTTGCTTCGACACCGGGAGCAATGGCCTCTATCGCCTTTTCCTGGGCGACTTTCACAACATCATACATGCGTTGAAGTTTGGACGAAATGCTACCTGTGATGATCATGCGAGTCAAGTCGCTGACATACCCCGTGCTCGTTTTCGCCCCCCAATCAACAAGCATGAATGCGTTATCTGAACATTTAATCCCTCCCGGGCGTGCGTGAGGCAGAGCTGCATTAGGGCCAACTGCAACAATCATATCAAAACTGGCTCCCAAAGCCCCAAATCGCCTCATTCCCGTTTCAAGTACAAACGATGTCTCCAGCTCCGTCATTTCAGGTTTCAACGAGGCCCTGAGATACTCAAAGCCCTTCTCCGCAGCTCGAACAGCAACGCGAATTTCAGCAATTTCGTCTGCATCTTTCACTTCTCGAAGCGGTTCCACCAATCCGCTGACGGGAACAAAGTCCTGGTTTTTCAGGGCATTTTTTAGTTGAGCAGCCCCAGCAAAACTTAACGCAGTCGCTTCAAATCCAACTGCATTAAGTTTCTGTTTCGTGATCACTTTCGCTGTAGCATCGAGCAGATTTTGCACAACCGGTCGAATATAGAGATCGATACCGGGACACTCTTCTGCAATTTGTGTCGTATATCGACCATCGCTGATGAGTCGTTCGGCATCAGGGCCGATCAACAGCCACGTACTGTCTCCTGTGAAGCCAGTCAGATAACGGACGTTAGTTTCGTCGCAGATTAAAACGGCTGGCAGTTTTTCTTTTTTGATCAACCGCTTCAGTTTATCACGACGAGCCGGATATCGATGTGGTGAAATCATGCTTACTAAATCCGCAGTTCTTGTTTCCGGGTGTTGTAGAGCAGAGTTGTCTGTTGACTCACAGACGAGCGCCAAGAATATGTACAAGGCTGATAATCTGCAATACTACTGTTGCTGCATGTTAACAGGAAGACAGAAGTCTTCGTGGCAACTCCTCCTTTTAAGATCGAATTACTCTGATATGAGGAGAAAGAGTATTTCCCATAAAGGTTCTCTCGGCATGCTTGCGGGTCAAGGAAACCTTTATTAATTCAAAATCTTTCTGCCAATTCTTCATCAAAATGCAAAATCAGAATGCGTTCCAGGCGATAGTTTGAAAACAGGGGATTTATAATCCTGATGATAATTTTTGAATATCGTGAAACAAACATGTAGCTGGAAACCATTCCGATAAAAAATGCAGCGGTAAGAATACCTCGCTGTCCAGCCAGATTGGGTAGAAGTTTTCCCATTGGCAGGATCGTCCAAAGGAACCAGAGAAGCAAGAGTACGATAAAGGCAAAGAAGAACGGAAATAATTTTTTGAGTGTTCGCAATTGTTTGCGACAATCCTCCACCACTTGAGCATCATTCAACTCTGCGCGACTTCCTTTTGAAGTCCAAACTCCTTTCTGGGCACCAGTGAATTCTCCCGTTTTTCCCGGCGGGTTCGGATTTGCATCAAAATGCTGGATTAACAATTCCATCAGGCGATTATTCGCGACCATTGCCCACATGTTTACAATTCCATGCAACATCGGTCCAACAGCAATTCCAACTACCAGCCCCATGGTCACAGAAAGAATGTTGGCATTTGCAACAGGAACTATCTTCTCCATGTTTGAAACGAAAAGCATAAACAACACGATAAAAGTCACCGGCCACAACGCGGCAAGAAAAACCTGCTTCTTATTGTTGTCCCACTGCGCAACTTCCTGCCTTATGGCTTCGACATACTCGGTATCGCTTTGATATGCCATTGTTCTTCATTCATCTTTGGCAATATTAATTCAAACTTATACTGCGTTAATTATCGATCAAAAACGGTAATGACACCGTCGGCATTTCCAATGAATATTTGACTTCCATCGGGAGAAAACTGTGCCGAGCAATGTCCAGAAGGAGAAGCTTCATTTAACATTCCGATATGCTTGTAATGCTTAATTGATGGAACTTCAAAAAGGTCGATGCTGCCTTCATCGTCTACGCAGACAAGAAGATCTTCAGTCGGAGATAATGCCGTGTCTAAGCTCACGCCAGGTGTGGAGTATTTTTTTCCAGTCGGCCGTTATCCGGATCGATTGTTGCGAGGTAACATACATACTCGCGATGTATCTCAGCCTGCATCGATGCAATGATGACTTTGTGAGAGTGTAAGTCATATAAGGCTCTCACTGCCATTTTCCTGAGTAATAAACTCCAGTTTGCTGTGTTCTCAGCGACGTCATACCGCCAGATAACAGTTTCATCAGTTCTATCCCATTTATCTGATGCAAAAGTCAAATCATTCCCATCAGGTGAAAATGCCATTGCTGAAATGGCATCGTCTTCATCCAGGGTATGCCGAAAAACTTCCTGTCCTGTTTCAAGATTGAGGATGAAAATCGAACTTCCAACATCTTCGTAACTTTTTGTTTCGCCAATAGCAATCAATAAAGAATCTTCAGAGAATTCGACGTGGCCTTTAACAATCGCCTGTCCATCGATACCTTGTCCAGTAAGGAAAATGACATCTTTTTCCTCCAGATTCCAAAGGAAGACTGAATAGTCTTCACTTGCCGAAGCAAGAATTCCCGACTTGGGATCAAAAGCCAAATCATAAATCCCACGAAAATGAGCAACAAGGACCAATAATTCCTTTCCACTGTCTGTATCCCAAATTCGGATTGAGCGATCAGCCCAGGGGATCCTGCCTCCTCCAGCCGAGGCCATCTGATTCGCGATGGGGGAAAACTTACAGCTAAGCACAGATGTCTTATGCTTTTTGAATGGTCCCTCCTGAGTGCCATCTAAAAAGAAACATTCTTCGGGAACACGTGGAAACACTTCAGTTAAATGCTCCCAGAATTCTTCACGCTTTTCCTTTGTCCACACAATTTCTGCCATTTCTATATTAAGCTCTTATCAATGAAATGCTGCGCAAAACTGGCAGGATATATTACCACGAAAAAGAAAAGTGTGAACCACGGAGACACGGAGAGCACTGAGACAAAGCAAAAGAGGTGTCTGGCTTTTTGAAAAAAGTTTCACGCAAAGACGCGGCGACGCAAAGAAAAGGAACTACTATTTCAAATAATATAAAAATAGTAGATTGAATTTTAATACTTTATAGACGATGCAGGAAGTTGTTTTTCTCCGTGGCCTCTGGTGTGCCAGGTAAGTTTGGTTGTTCTTTTTAGTTGAAAGGTACTGAATATGGTAAATGCTTGTGAG
>WFOZ01000929.1 GCA_015487825.1 Planctomycetaceae bacterium | reverse complement strand
GGGAGATCCAGGTGGGGTCGACAAATCACTGTCGTAAGGTGAATTTCCAAAATGAGCTGAATAATCGAAGTTGGAATAAAAATTCCCCGTATAACCGGGCAGAGGGTTACTCCCGGAAGGAGGACGCATCAGATCGATCGGATCTCCGCCGGTTACATGCGCTGGCTGAGCCAGCTTTTGATTATTGCTCTGCACAAAGTCCTGTAAATTATTGGGAATGGAGTTGGCGTCCCGCAGTAACACAACTCTGCGATAAAGTGTCCCGTTTCGCAGAAAGTAGACTATCTCAGCCTGTTTGGAAACAGAAACATTATCGCCCGGCGTCCCATCATCCCAATCAGGCTGATGGCGCGCCCCGGCAGGAGTAAGCAGACCCGCTCTGCCGTAGTAATCGAGGTTTTGTTCCGGGTAGCGATTATTTTTTTGCCCACCGTAAATCGTAAATTGCAGAACATCGTCCGTTTCATCTGCGGGGTTATTTTCAGAATAATATATGTACCCGGCCTGTGCTGGAGAAGCATCTTCTCCGTTAAATTTCAAACCGGGGACCAAAGGGACAATCCCCCGGTGATCATTAATCGGTCGATAAGAGATCCGTTTCAAATCGTTATCAATCACAACAAAAGCCGTGCGCGCACGCTGATCGTTTTTCGCCAACCCGATTTGAGTTGTCATTGCGGTCACTGCCAGAGAGAAAATCTCTGCAAAAAGAGACATTACCAACAGCATCAAACCGACCGAAACCAACATCTCCGGTAACGTAAACGCGGTTCGACCGCGGCTGGTAAGTCCAAAGGACTGCCGCGACTCGCTGATCTTTAATGAGTTTTCCTTATGCATTGTCACTTCCCTCATTTAGCCCAACTCTAAACTCACGCCCCACCGGCACACGCCTCACCTGATTATTCAAAATGAAGTGAACTCAAAAACTTCCACAATATTTTCCGGCACCATCAGAAACTGCCCCGTTGCTTCCGGAGAGCGATCAAGAATAACAGCGGCTTCACGACCATTGCTATTGGCAATCCAGGGGGTCGCCCCCAGTCGTCCTGGTGGAACCGCCCGGTCTTCTTCAATAACGGTACGAATCTGATACCAGTAGCCGTTGCGGGTATCGAAAACGTATCCCCCCTGTCGAATTCGGGGCTTCGCGTCAGCAACATCTCCATCCCAGCGAATACGAACTTCCTGTGGTTGAATCCCAACCTGTCCTTTATTCAGATTCTCAACACCATAAACCTGCTCAGCCAGTGGCGAAAAATCACGACGGAAAAAGACAACCAGATCCCCCCCCAGAATCCTCACAACATCATCAGACCCCGGCCAGCCTACCTCGCGCAGTCCGCCATTTGGTCCAGTATCATTATCTGTATAAGGGTCGTTATCACCATCCGAGTTATCGTCATCCCATCCTTCACGCCCCGGCTGTCCATTGGCTCCGAGTGAAACCAATTGCTTTCGTAAAGTAATCATGCAGGTGTAACGAGGTTCAAACAGTTCTAGACGCACTTCGGAAATCTCATTAAACAAACCATTATTAGGAAGCGGCGAACTAAACGGAACGATCTGTGTGGATGAATAAGGCAGTGGATCACTTAGAGGAGAGATGCCGTAATTCATTAAACTCGCATGAGACTGTTTCCCGTTAATATCCACCAGTACTATTCGTCCTGGAGAACCCGATTTGACAGCTGTGAAAAACTCTGCGATATCTGCTCCACTCACATCTGAAAGAGTCACTTCGCTCGAGCTGTTTCTGGTCACCTCAATAGAAGACAGGTACGGTTTCCAACTGTCATTCGAACCAAACATTGAAAATGCCAGATTCTTTTGAGTCGCATTGGCGAGATTGAATCCACTGTTTTTTCGATCAACAGTAAAAGCAGCATTCCCGATTGTATGCAGGTTGTAAGGATCTTTCCCATACGAAAGAGCATCAGCAACTGAATTGAACGATGCACCGAGAGGATCGATCACTGCAACAAGGTTAATCGGTAAGTTGCTTCGCAGCTCACCCAGATTTGCGATGACATGCCGAGGCCAGGCTACCGAACGGGGAGTAAATTCAACATTACCCAGCTGGTTGTCAAGTTCATCTGGATAAACACTCTGGTTATACGTTGGGTAAGTCGTATTATAATTATTTCGAGCCAATTTCGGTAACGCCTGGATGTATTCCTCACACTGCAATTTCAACAGCACTCCATTGGTCAATTTTGTCGCCTGAGCCGAACGGAGCATTGAAACGGGAAACAACGAGGCAACCGAAACCAGGCCGATCCCCATCACCATTAATGCCATCAGGATTTCTGTCAGCGTTGCACCGACAAAGCCTGAGCTATCACGAGACTGCTTCAGGATCGCACCCGTTTTTATCCGCGAACTGATTTTTGTAAATCGATTCATCGTAATGATCTGCTTCATAACAACCGCTCCAGTGCGGTGACCCAACCGTAAAAATTCGAAATCCGAAAATCGA
This sequence comes from Planctomycetaceae bacterium, assembly GCA_015487825.1. Lineage (GTDB taxonomy): Bacteria > Planctomycetota > Planctomycetia > Planctomycetales > Planctomycetaceae > Rubinisphaera. The sequence goes on along the minus strand of WFOZ01000929.1, from coordinate 5,072 downwards.
AAATCGAAACAAATCTAAAACTACTGCGTCTTCAATCCTTAATTTTGGGGTCGATTCCATCGGATAGTGCGACAACGGAGCACGGACCAACAATACTCAACCCCCCCCCAATTTAAGGCCTGAAAAGGCACTACTCTTAAAAAGGTCTCACGCAAAGACGCGGAGACGCAAAGGATTCAACTCATACTTTTATTGACAACAAAAACATCTTCCTCAAAACCAACCTTCTTAAATTTTTCGTAACTACTCATCACTGAATAGCTACAATTTTTCTTCTTTTCTTCTTTTCTTCTTTGCGTCTCCCCGTCTTTGCGTGAAACACTTTTTTGACTACTTCGCTGTTGCCCCTTCAATAGCGTAGCGAAAAATACTGTCTGCAAAGTCATCCGGCGTTGCTGCACCGCTACTGTTGTTTCTCACATCGGTCTGATCAACCGGGCTGACGTTTACCGAACCGCTCGCGGGAAAAATAGTAATTACTCGAAACGAACCGATATGCTCCGGCTTATCGCCATCCCCATCGTGATCCCGTAAATCCCAAACAGGCACTCCAATAGTCGTCTGCCCGGCAGGAGTCGTTGTCGGATCATTTTCAAAAATTGCACGAGTGTCGCGAGTTTCAGCCAGCGTAAAATGAAGTAACCCCTCTGCAACAACCGGCCCCATCACCGTTCCCTGTGGCGTGAAAACGATATCGAATCGAGGTACTTCAAAACATCGCCACGTAATCGCGGGAGTCCCGACACCGGTAACCGAGGTGTTTACCAACTGTGGCCAGGCTGGTTCATCATCTAAACTGTTACCGGCGAACCCTGCATTTTCTGCTCTGAAGACACGTAAGCCGGCACTTGAAATCCCCACAACCCAGTCACCGACCGCATACTGCTTTCCCGGAATCCAGCGATTGACATTCCAGTTTCTTGGCACCTTACTACTTTTCAGATCAATGATGATTCCCTTGGGCAACGATACCGGCTCTTCCCCGGACAACGGCCCCATCACCGTGGAAAGGTCAAGTTCATAAGTTACCGGCTTTGCCCGTTGTGTGTAGTTCGCTCCTGCCGGAGCTGCATAAGTTACATCCAGCAAGGCTTCCGTCAGTTGCATGATTGACTGATTTGTATCAGCTAAAAAATTGACTGAAGAAACGGTATACCATTTGCCGGTTTTGGCCGGTATGCGTATTTTTACTCCTGCCTGAATCTGGCCTCTATTTTTCAAGGCACTCCAGGAAATACCTGTATTCCCCGAAACATTGGCAAACTGGATCGCCTCAGCAGTTGTTGTATCGCCATCGGTATCGATATAACGCAAAGACCCCGTTTCGTAACTTCCGCCAGCCGGGTTAGATTGCCCGGTCACGTACATCATGCCTGAAATTTCTCCCGGAAAATCCTCGTCCAGAATAAAACGAACACCTACCGGCTTCTGGTACTTGAACGCACGGGTTTTGGCCCCTTCCAGCATTGCCTGAATCTGTCGAGAGGCCGAGCGGACACGCTCGCTGCCGATATTCAGATTGAACGCACCGAGCGTCAAGATCGTCAGGATGACGAAAATTGTAATCGCCACCAACAACTCAATCAGTGTAAAAGCTTCACGGCGTTTCATCGGCTTCTCATTCACTCGGCCCATTGTTTTATGAATCCGGTTCGGTCGTTTTATCTCTGCATTCATCGATACAACCTCTGTGCAGCAAAACGGGAACTGTTAACAAAGGCCCGGTTAACAGTCCAAAATGATAGATGTTTTGTAAGTCCCACCTACATCCACCTGTTATTCTTCTGATTTCAAATTCGAAATATTATCAACAAGCGAACTCTCGTTGGGGTTATCCAGCGTCGCCTGAGTCGGCTGTGCCAGATGCCCGAACTGACCGATATTAAATGGTTCCAATAACCCCAACTCCCCATCCTGACCTGCTGAAATAATTAAGAAGGAGTGATACGTGTATGGTGTATGAAACGTAGACCACAAACGACCCGAATCTCCTATCCCATCTACATCTGCATCGCCTTCATGAAAATAGTACTCCGCAGACTGCCCACTCAATTTTGCTTTTTTGATGATGACATCGTACATTTTGCGAGTCACGTCATCGGGATCAGTTTCACGGGTTGACTGATCCAACTTCACCGAAGAAACCAGGTTCCAATATTCTGTCCTGGACCCGCCATTTGATAAATCAGGGTTGATAGAGTTATCTGACAGGTCCATATCCGGACGGATCAACCGTGTCGGCCAGCGATAGAATCGCAACGGGTTTCCCCACGCATCAACAAATTCCATCAGACCATCACCATCAGTATCTGCAATCTCTTTCGCACTGAACTCTCCATCATCCGCGGTTGTTACACCGAACGAACTGCTGGTGATTGTCAGATAAAGCAGTTCCGCACTTTCAGTTGCCGGGACATGCAGACTCTTATTGAATTCCCCGGAAGCAATTTTTGTAGCGATCAGTTTTCCAATGGTTGAATCATCAGAAAAAGTTCCGCTGGAAGACATCACCTGACCGAATTCTTCCAGGTCGGGTCGGGAAACGCCTCCCAGATTTTCCCAATCGGTGTTACCATCACCATCTTCATCAAAGCCGACACTTGACCTGTCAAACTGCCCTGCAACTCCATCCGGTCCGACGAGATCTTCAAATCGTTGTGGAAATGCCTGTTTTAATCGAAGCTTCTTTGCATATAACTTCTCAGCCGTCGGCTCCCCAAATCCACCGAAAGTCGATTTTTGCGGGTAGGTCTGATTTTTTGTTTCTGCCTGCTCAAACTCTGTACGTTGCTGCTTAAGAATAGTATTGATCTTCATGATGGTAACACGAGTTGCCTTGATGCGGGCATTGGTCATCGTCCGCCCCAAGACCGAAAACAACATCGCCGCCAATGCGATGATAATCCCGACGACGACAAGCAGTTCGATCATCGAGAAACCAGCTCGTAGGGTCCGCTGTGCGGACCATAATGGGGGATCATTCTTCAAGACGCGGTCCGCACAGCGGACCCTACAGACCTGATTTTTCACGTTTCGATTTCCCATCATTTCTCATCCATCCCACGGCCCATCAACAATACCAACTCTTCAATCAATCCGTAGCGGTCCCTGCCCTCAGCAAGCAACTATTTCAATCTACTTGAACTGAAATTCGTAATGTTATCTTCATCATCAACAGAAATTGCACCTGCTCCATCCGGATCGTACCAGCCACCGGTACCGTAGATAGTATCCTGACCGGGAGAAATTAACTGAAATGTCTTACTCTTCCAGGCGGAACCGGTTGCACTCCCCTGACGATAAACACCATTTGCCAGGAAAGGCGTAACGTCCGCTGAACGGTAGCCACGTCCATCGTAGCTGCTCAGATAGAGAATCGGCGTTATCTGTCCGGAGTACGTATCGAGATATTCCATCATTCCATCGGGAGTTGCATCGGTATCGACAAAACGATTGGGAACAAATTCATGGAAAGGACCGATGCGATTATCTCCGTTGCGACTGAACGGATTCGCTGGATTCTTGGCAAAGCCAAATGCTCCTCCCCCTTTCATCATCCCTCCCAGGAAGAAGACGATACACTCACGACCATCCAGTTCGAACGTATCGGTCGTATCTCCATCTCCATTGATGTCTCGATCAATTCCAAAGTTAAAACTGGGCCAAAGCTTTCGAATCAACGACTGACTTCTCACATCAGTAGACCAGTCAGCTGCAGTCTCATACAACGTAATACTGCTGGGCGGATACATTCCGAATTCAGAATGGAACTGAGCCAAACCTGTACTGATACTGTTGAGCTCGTTGGCAGCTTTGGCATTAGCGACAGCGAGCCTCGCGGACTGGATCCCTCCCAACAGCAACGCCGTCAATAACGCGATAATGCTGATCACGACCAGTAGTTCAATCAGTGTGAAGCCGGCCGCTCGGTTTTGCTGGCCAGACTGCATGCGTTGGGCGCGATGCATATCACTTCTCCTTCGTATAAGCCCAGAATGTTTGTAGTTGTAAGATTCTATTCACCAGGAAAGAAACTTCAGGTAATCCGTGCCACGACAGGCACGGGTTACCAATCAAATTCACAATTAACTCAAATCGTTCATCAACTGAATCAGAGGGTAGAACAATGCGATAACGATGAAACCAACAATCAGCCCGAGCACAACAACCATGATCGGTTCGAGCATGTTGATTAAACCTTCCACAAGCACTTCAACTTCTTCATCATAAATATCAGCGACCTTGTAGAGCATGTTATCCAACGCCCCGGTCTCTTCGCCGACATCGACCATGTTAACAACGATATCATCAACGATGCGGGTTTCCTTTAACGGAACCGCCATCGATTCCCCTTCACGGATGGCTGAATAAATATGATTGAAAGCATTGACGAACACATGATTTCCAGCCGTGTCCCGCGAAATCGAAAGAGCTTCAAGAATCGGAACTCCCGAGGCAATTAACGTCCCCAGTGTTCGACAAACCCGAGCTGTCGTCGCCTTGGAAAGAATCATCCCCAGAATCGGAATTCTTAATGCAATCCAGTCGGTCACATATGCCCCGGTTTTATTCTTGCGAATAATTTTCAACATCAGCCAGAAAGCAAACGGGATTCCCGGAATCAGATAGAAGTAATTCACCACCAGGTCGCTGATCGTAATCAACAACACGGTGATAGCAGGTAAATCGATCCCGAAGCCGATGAAAATATCCTTAAATTTTGGAATAATCCAATACATAATGAAGCCCACGATACCCGCTGCAACCGTGATAACAGCACAGGGATAAATCATCGCCCCCTGGACTTTTCGTTTCAGAGATTGAGCCTTTTCCTTAAACTCAGCCAGCCGCTGAAGAATAACTTCCAACGCACCACCAGCTTCCCCGGCCTTAACCATATTTACATACAGATTATCAAACGCCTTAGGCTGACGAGCCATCGCTTCGGAAAGCGTGTTACCGGATTCAACATCTTCGATAACGCCAATCAAAGAGTTCTTCAAAGGCCCCGGTCTTGACTGTCCTTCCAGAATTCGCAGAGATCGCAAAATCGGCAGCCCGGCATCCTGAAG
>WFOZ01000928.1 GCA_015487825.1 Planctomycetaceae bacterium | reverse complement strand
TCTCCCCGTCGAATTCAATCGATTGCTTTTTCGGATCGATATTGATGCCCGGATTTTCGACCGGCATCCCATCAACGGTAATTCGACCGGTGCGGATCAGCTCTTCACATTGTCTGCGAGATCCTAACCCTGCGGACGCCAGGAATTTCTGTAATCGAAATTCTTGCGGGGCTTCCACGGGCGGAAGTTTCGAGAGCGTTTTCGGCAGAACATTTTTGTTACGAGAATGTGGTCGCCGGGAAGTACTGGTTCTGGATTTATTTCCCTGACGCGTGTTACGTTTAGCCATTTGGATTTCTCTTGTTTGTTTCAATTTTCTTCGGTGGAAGCTTCTGTTTTTGTTCGTTTTGTTTCCGGGATATTGATAAACGAAATGAGCAGTGCCGTAAAAAACATCAACCCTGCACCTACCCAGTATGGTAATTGAATTTTACCAAAATCGAAAAGCCAATATCCAAATACCGGCCCAAAAATTCTTGCCAGCGAGGACATGCTCTGACCAACTCCTAAAACACTTCCCTGATCAGAAGCACTGCTTCCCAAAGAGAGCATCGCTTGCAAAGAAGGCGAAACGGCAGAGAACCCTAACACGCTTACCGGCAGGACAAGTAAAATTAATTTGAATGATTTCTGATCCGCGACGGTCCCAATTAACAGAAACCCAATCGCCAGAAGAATTGCACCGGCGATGCCCATCTTGTATTCACCGAGTTTGGGAATGAGCCTGCGGATGAGCCCACCCTGGAATAGTGCCAAAGTAAAACCGATATATGCAAAGACGTAAAGATTTGAGCGGGGACTGAATCCCAGTTCTTTAATAAACAGCGGAAGAGTTGTTTCAAATTGTGCGAATGTAAACGTGGCGACAAAAATTGTAACGAGGGTGAGTAATACAGAAGGTTGCGAAACGGCAATTCGTAATTCTCGCAGATTTAACCAGTTTTTCCCTGCAGGGGCAGAATCCTGGTGCAGCGATTCCGGCAGACGCAGGATGGCAAAGAGTAATGCGAAACCGGAAATCGCTGCTGCGATATACCCAGGCCACGAACTGGGAGGATCGAGTGGATTATCGCTGACAAACGGAGCACCAATAAGTGGCCCAAACGTAAAGCCAATTCCAAAGGCAGCTCCAATTAACGCCATCCCCTTACCGCGATCTGTTGTTGTTGTGATATCTGAAATATAGGCATTGGCGGTTGAAATAGTTGCTCCTGCAACACCAGCTCCCAATCGTGAAATAAACAGCCACGTTAATGGAGAAAGACCGGCAATTAAGAGATCGGCTGGATGTTGCGAAACCCATCCAAACAGTGCATAACAAGTTGTCGATCCGGTCAATCCAAGCAGTAAGATGGGCCGCCGACCGATACGGTCTGAAATGCGTCCCCAGATTGGTGCAAACAGAAACTGCATCGCTGAGTACGACGCCATCAACAAGCCGATTTCAATTTTGCTCGCTTCGTAATACACTCCATAATAAGGAAGCAGAGGCAATACAATTCCGAAGCCAAGCAGATCGATACAGACGATTAAAAAGATAATCAGTTTGGGACTTTTTTTATCAGACATTATTCTTTGTATCGAAAAATAGTAACTGTTGAGCCGTTAGTGACTTAATCAGGGTTAAATTTTTTTTCTGTATTACTAACTGACAATTCGATTTGTGTGCCACGGTTTTGTAAGCCGTGACGTATTGGCACTGGTCTCACGACAGGATGAATTCAGACGTAAAACGCCTGACCTATTCAACTATCACAGTCCGCGCGGAGAATTCGATGTCTGCTTTTCATGCGACAGTTCGTAATAGCGGACCCTACGCGACTGAAATGCTCTGGTATCTAACACCCATCAGGTGCAACGGCACGCGGTAGTGCTATTCTGCGTCAGAGCGGTTGGCAATGAACCTGATTGTCCAAACCGCGAGCCATTTCGCAAGCTCACAGGTCTTCCGAAACTGTAATATCGCAATAAGAGACTACAATCGCCGTTAAAACGGGTGCCCCAAGGGGATTAACTCACAGGTAACCTGGCTGGATACTGGTGTACTGATCGATTTATCCGAGGGCAAATACTCCCGACTCGCCTTTGTTATCCTACAACATCCGGGTCTGTTTCCGGCGTGAGGGGGTTTTCTGGATCGAACCATTCATCTTTGAAGACGATTCTCTTCTTATATTTCATCGCCAGATTAGCCGTGAGTGCCATAATTGCATCAGCCATCGCGACAACGCCATTACATTTCAAACCGCCTTTATCCGGTGGATCGAAGATGTTATTGCGGATACAGTAAGAAAAATGTTCCATCTCTTCAGTATAACCTCGACTGATTTTTTCCATCGCCGCAGAGGCAACAGCCGCATTTGCTGAAGGAGCCAACGACTCACTGGCATCGAGTACCGGCCCGGATTTTCCGTTGATTACATACAGGCGTTGTTCCGTTCCACCGGGACCGCTTGAAGGAGAACCTTCCTTAAACAGAAGAGCTTCCTTCTCCGTATTCATGTAAAGCGTTCCACGGGAACCAAAGACCGTTTCGCCATATGGTTCCAGACGGTTTGTGTTAATCGAAGAATAAGTCACGATGACAATATCGTTCTGGTCTTCCTTGTAATTCGGACCGGGGAACTCGAAGGTGACGTATACATGATCATCGATTTCCCGATCATCCTGTTGTTTATCAAGTGAGCCGACACCCTTCACGCCATAAAAGTTTCTGCCGCCGTATCCCTGGACAGCCAGCGGATGTACTTTGCCCAGAAAAATGCTGCAGGCATCCAGTTGATGGCTGCCCAGTTCTGCCATCAATCCACCACCTGTTTTATTAAACAGCCTCCAGTTCACAAGTTCATTGACATCTTTATAACCGAACTCCTCGGTCTTCCCGGCCAATGCAGCTGCGTCGGTCTTGGTCACTTTTTTTCGCCAGCTATCGCGATTCGGGAATGAGTTGTTACGGTGCCATTGGGCGCGGATGAATTTGATGTCTCCCAGCAATCCCTTCTTAACCACATAGTTAGCGTTATCGTACAGAACGCTGTAATGTCGTTGATGCCCAACGGCAAGTAGCACTTTATTGGCGCGAGCGACTTTAATCATCTCTTTACATTCAGCGATATCGTGAGCCATCAGTTTTTCGCACAGAACATGCTTGCCGGCTTTCATCGCTTCGATGGCAACCGGTGCATGCTGGCTCAGCGGCACCGCAATCACAACTGCTTCCACATTCGGATCGGCTAACAATTCTTTGTGACTTTTGTATGCCTTGATGTTCTTGACGACATCTGCACCAAGTTTTCTGGTCAGTCCCTGACGCACATCGTTGTTATCGCCATCGAATGCTCGCTTGCGGTTGTCGGGACGCAAATCTGCAATCGCAACAATCTCCATGTAATCGGCAGGATGCTCGTTAAGCAGAACAGAGCCTTCATCACCGGTTCCAATGAAACCGACTTTCACCCGGTTGCCGCCGAGTTCTTTATATCCGAAATAAGTTGCCCCTGCAGCTGCGGTTGTGGCGAGTGTTCCCGCCAGGAAATCCCGGCGAGTGGCTCCTACGGCACTGTTGAAATTCCCTTGTCCAATCGCTTTTTCTTCCGGCGTAAATTGCATTGTATATTCTCCCAATAGTAGGCTAGGCTTTCCAGCCTGACTGATATTGTGTTCTGGTTCTTGTTATTTTCTTTTCGTGAAATTGCCAGGCTGGAAAGCCTAACCTACGGTTTGATCAGACTCTGTCATCGAGTGGTTTTTTGCCTGCCAGCCAGTTCGGGAAAAGGGCATCCAATCCGAACCAGCGACCGGTAGGTAAAAAGACCATCGCAAGTAAAATCATGATTTCGATAAAGTTCTTATTCACAATCAAACTATGTTCCGGTCCGGGAGGCTGCGGGTAACCGGGAAATGGCGGATATGAAAGATAGAACTGTGTGATTAAAAACGCACCTGCCAAAGCTGCCACGCGTGTGAACAATCCAGCAATGAGCAACGCTCCAACAATCGTCAACGTCCACATGGTCTTCAAATCGATATCGCGAATCGCTGTCCGCTGGGCAGGCAATGGCCCTTTTGCCAACTGGTCAGTCGTCAGAAGTTTTTCTGCTTTCCATTGTAAATCTGCTTCCAGTTTACGTATCGGTCCAACCAGTTCCGAGCGAAGTTTCTGGATCTCTTTCCAATCGTAATTGAGGTGTTCCCGATCAAAATGAGTTTTCGCGTTTCTCAGATTTTCTTCATACCGCTTGAGACGTTTTTTATAGAATTCAATTTGCCCAAGTGATTTTTCGTCAATGGTTCCTTTTTGCTTTTCATTAACTTTTCCCGCCAGTTTGGGGTCTCCCTGAAGAGTTGCCTTGGCCTGCTCCAGATAGGACAGGCGAGACTGCATCAAATAAATTTTCTGCACCGTATCGACATACGCTTTGATAATCGGATCTTTGAGCTCATTCAAAGAATCTTTTGCTTCGTCGAATTTTACCAGTTTGAGCAGATCTCGTTTTTCTCGTGGCGTCAGATGCCTTTTGCCATCGACGATCAGCAGTTTTCGTTTCGGATCATATTTAATCGCTTTGGCCAGAGTGTTTTTCAGTTCAACGCCCGGAGGTAACTGCTCCAGTTTTCTCGCGAATTCTTTAGGCCCTTTGACCATCAAGTCGAGTGTTTTGCTTTGTCCTTCATCCAGCCCGTAATGTTTTTTGAAGCGTTCCGCCCAGCCGATCCAACGAGCTTCAATTGTATCGAAATCAAGATCTCGTAAATCGTCGGGATCGCCAGTCAAGCCGCGATAATAATCTCGCAGCGGCCCCTGTGAATTCTTCAAATAAGGTTCCGCGGTCCAGGCTTTGGCTGTGCCTTGTGTACTGAATTTCCACAAGCCTTCATACAGAAGCTGCCAGCCTATCGACAAACGAACTACGACAAGAAGCACGCAGCCCGCAATACTAATTCGTCGGATATCAGCATTATTCACATTGAATTCCTTAATTCATCAAAACTCAGAACCGGTATTCTGCCCTGAGGAGGAACTGCCCTGCTTAAATTATCGGGAAAAATTGATCTAAATCACTCAGCACGGCTGGTTTTGTTCTGACAGCCGTAACCATAGAAAAACCTGAAATTAACATAAGACCCAATGAAATTGGCTATCAGTAGTTCAGGGAGGTCGGTTTACTATAAAAGTATACC
>WFOZ01000927.1 GCA_015487825.1 Planctomycetaceae bacterium | reverse complement strand
GGCATCATCTGATCGGTCTGGCTTCAAAAAATGTGACCAATATTTCACTGGAACTGGGGGGCAATGCACCGCTGATCGTGTTTGAAGATGCTGACATCGAACAAGCTGTCGAAGGGGCATTGATTGCGAAATTTCGAAACACCGGACAGTCGTGCATTGCAGCCAATCGAATTTATGTCCAACAAACGGTGTATGATCAATTTGTCAGCTTGTTTGTCAAAAAAACAAACGAATTGGTAATAGGCGAAGGAATGAAACAAGGTGTAGAAATTGGTCCTTTGATTGATGAATCTGCTTTGAATGCAGCAATTTCTCATATTGAAGATGCAAAACAGCAAGGTGCAAAGGTACTTTGCGGCGGGAAACGATTTGAAAGCCCGTCAGGTTATTTTCTTGAACCGACCGTGCTGACTAATGTTTCAGATGATGCCTGCTGCCTGCAGGAGGAAACTTTTGCACCGATCGCGCCTGTTGTTTCATTTTGCGATGAGGCAGAAGTCATTGCCAAAGCAAACAATACACAGTATGGACTGGCTGCGTATCTGTTTACTCAGAATTTATCGCAAGCCTGGCGTGTTGCAGAAGCTCTCGAAGCAGGAACTGTGGGAGTGAACGATACTGTGCCAGCAACGAGTCAGTGCCCCTTTGGCGGCATGAAACAAAGTGGACTGGGCAGAGAACTGGGAGCCGAAGGGCTTGATGCGTATCTGGAAACCAAACATATCTCTTTTACTGGAATCGAATAAGGAATTAACTCATGAAATTATTTCTGGATAGTGCGAAAACAGACGAAATTGCTCATGCTTTGGAACTGTGGGATGTGGACGGATTAACGACCAACCCCAAGCACGTGCAGGCATCAGGCAAATCGTTTCGCGTAGCCATCAAAGAGATTGCTGAGCTGTTCGATGGAACCGATAAACCGGTCAGTGTCGAAGTGAATCCTCACCTGACCGACTGGAAACAGATGGTTTCCGAAGGGCTTGAACTGAGTAAGCTCTCAACAAATTTCGTGATTAAAATCGGTGCAAGCGAAGCAGGTTTCAAAGCGATCCGTGAACTGACCGCCCAGGGCGTACGATGCAATGCAACGCTGATATTTTCTGTTGCTCAAGCCTGGCATGCCGCCCGGGCAGGAGCAGCATTTATCAGCCCGTTTCTTGGCTGGAAAGAACAACACGGCGATTCTGCTGTGACATTCATTCCCGAAGTTCGCGCTATGCTCGACAACTTTGGATACGATGCTCAAATTATTGCTGCAGCGGTGCGCAATGCTTCACAAATTGGTAACGCAGTGATCGACGGTGCTCACTGCATTACTGCGGGCATGGCTGTTTATGAACAAAGCTTTAACAACCCGTACACAAACATGGGCGAGAAAGTTTTTCAAGACGCATGGGATGCAACACCGCAGTAAAATTATTACAAACTCGTTCCCAAGGTCCTCCTTGGGAACGCAAGGGAAAGAAGCTCCTGCTTCTCGCCGATATTGATGAACTCGCAGTGAAGTTGGTTCTCAATGAAAAAGGAAGGAGGACCTTCCCCCCCCCCGTGCGTTCCCAAGCTGGAGCTTGGGAACGAGTAGGATTTCATTATTCTCAAATCAACAAGATCGATTGACAATGCACACAAATAACAACATCACGACCGAACGTTCTACTTTTGTTACTCATCTTGAATGCGGTATGCACGGTGATCGTTATGAAGCCGATCAACTGCATGGACTTTCAAAAGGTGGCAAACCGCTACTGGTTTGCTATGACCTGGATGGTATTGCTGAGACGGTCAATAAAGAGGATCTCGCAAGTCGGCCGCCGGATTTGTGGCGGTATCGTGAATTTCTTCCGGTACGTAAAACAGAGAATGTGATCAGCCTTGGTGAATCTCACACGCCGCTTATTTCGCTCCCGAAACTTCAAGCCGGCAGTGGCGAACTGATCGTCAAGGACGAAGGCCGCCTGCCAACCGGTTCCTTCAAAGCCCGTGGGTTGTGCATGGCTGTTTCGATGGCAAAAGAAATGGGCATTACCAAAATTGCGATGCCAACAAACGGTAACGCAGGAGCTGCACTGGCAGCTTATGCAACACGAGCCGGCATCGAAACGTATGTCTTCTGTCCGGATGATACTCCCGAAATTAACGTACGGGAAATCGCTGCTCAGGGCGCAAAGGTTTGGCGAGTCAACGGGTTGATTAACGATTGTGGCCGCATCGTTGGCGAAGGGAAAGAAGCAATGGGCTGGTTCGATTTTTCTACCCTGAAAGAGCCATACCGTATTGAAGGGAAAAAGACGATGGGTTTGGAACTGGCCGACCAGCTTGGCTGGAACGTCCCGGATGTTATTTTCTACCCGACTGGCGGCGGAACAGGTTTGATTGGAATGTGGAAAGCGTTCAACGAACTGAAGCAGATCGGCTGGCTCACAGGAAAACTGCCTCGTATGGTTGCTGTCCAGGCGACCGGCTGCGCTCCGATTGTCAAAGCTTACGAAGAAGGGACACAACACGCTGAGCTATGGAAAGATGCACACACGGTGGCAGCAGGAATTCGAGTTCCTGTCGCGGTCGGCGATTTCCTTATACTC
>WFOZ01000926.1 GCA_015487825.1 Planctomycetaceae bacterium | reverse complement strand
TGGATCGAGTTGACCGAGAATACTCATGATTGCAGTATGCTGAGATTGTTGATTCAGTTCCTGCTGGAACGGATTATCTCGATTGTCAGTCGACTGCGTAAAGAATTCGTCATGGCCGGTGCGATAGCGATCTAGCTGCTTCATTTCGTTCGGAATAGAACGCGCGTAGTTTTTCATGATCGCCCAACTGGCGTAGGTCGAGAACTTGTTCCCTTGCGAATAATCGAATTTCTCGATGGCTCGAATGAGAGACATATTCCCATCGCTGACCATCTCGAAAAAGTTTGATTGTGGTTTGAAGTGCCTTTTGGCAATTGAAACCACTAGCCGAAGATTGCTGCGAATCAGGAAATTCTTGACGGCAACACTTTCACGAACCAATTTCTCGATTTCCTTCATCTGTCGTGCAGAAGGCTGGGCGGGGTTCAGTTTTTCCCGCAGGTTACCAGCCTTGAACTTCAGATAATTCATCTTACGGAAGTAGTACCCTTCCTCCTCGCGGGTGAGCAGCGGAAGTTCGTACAAACTTGCCAGGTAGGCAGGTAAGCCAGGAGGAATTCTGGGCTTATAATGCTTACGTTCTACTTCCGGTGGAGGACCAAGAATGATCTGTTCCATATTTTTGCGATGAAATTCTTCGCTGTCGATGTAATCGAGAGAAACTTCCATGATTCTTTCAGCACGCACTTCGTTAATGATGCGGTGAATGCTGGATTGTGTTCTACAGTATTGACGGGCCAATTCGCTGATGCAGGTTCCGCGCTGATGCTTATGCCAGATTTCCCGTCGCTTTTCATCCGTCAGCGGACCACGCGCATTGGGGAATACAGCTGCTTCGGGGTAATCCCGGTCATGATTTTTCAAAGTGTAACGAATCGTTTCCACGGAACGCCCCAGTTTTGCAGAAAGCTTTTTACTGATTTCAGACAGACATGCTCCATGAGCAGCAAGTTCTCTGGCCTTATCGATAATCTCCAGCCGTTCCTGCGCGGTCAGTTGCGTGAAGCGACTGCTGCGCCGAACTTCATTTGCATTTCGAGTGACAAATCGATCAACGCTCGATTTCAAAAAGACAACACGTTTGCGAGAGCCGAGTTTAATTTTGCGACCAACCAAACCTCTGGCGCGCCAGCGGTCAACTGTTTTTGTCGAAACTTTGAATCGCTCACTTAAATCATCCACCGTGAGCAAATCTTCCGAGACATCCTCGGCAGACAAGTCGACACTTTCAGAAAGGTCTTCGACAAATTTGCAAAGATCGTGAACAGCATCCCTGCCTTCAATGATTAAATCCGGGTAGGTACTGGCATCGTAATCTGTTATCTGACGGAACAATTCCGGATATTGATAAGTCTCCGAAGGGTTCAGCCTGGTCAACAGTGCTTCTGCACGTTCCATCTGTTCCAGACGAACATTGCGCGGGGCATACCGAACCTGTTGTTCCTTGAGTTGCCTTAATGCTGGATTGTGATAACGTCCCATGATAATTTCTCCTGACAGGACAACCCCCTCGTGAAGTTCTCCGAAGAGACAATAAACCTGCCCCTCATGAGCAGATAATTTGCAAAACATACTTCCACCGGCCCTGACTCACTTATTCTTCCATTACTACGTATTGAGATTGCTTTAGGTTGAATAAAGTTCGCATGCGAACCATTATTTTTTGGAAATAATTACAAACGCCCTAGGGGTGTAGTCATTAACATGTTCAAATAAAAGGAGTTATGTTGTTTTGGACACATGGGATTAGATTTGAGAATTTAGATAAATTTCTACCGATTTTTAGGATTCATCTTCCATTTATGTGTACTCATGGACACTTTTTAGGCGAAATGTGCCTGCCTGGCTACCATTTTCTGCAAAAGAATTTCCAGAGTATCAACCGGGATTCTGCACGTTCGAATCAGCCGAAACATGCAGGCGTCCGGTTTATGCGAGTACGAGTGGAACCGTGGTCTGGCGCCCAGCGGCTGATCAATAATCCGGGCTGTCATTGTGCGTAGGCAGGCTCTACTAATCAATAAATCCTGTTGAATACAAAGTCATGATTCTTGCCTGCCTGCAAACAGAGCCTGTACGAACGAGGCAGACTGGAATGTTTGTACTCCTTTTGAAGGAAGAATTGAGACTCTCTCAAATTTCTGTTGAACAGGTTACAAATTGGTCTTTGCAAAAAATACGAAACCTGATATTTAGTCTGCTGTCGAGAAAATTCCTGAAAAAGGTCTGGATGGAGATTGCGTTCAGAGCAGTGTAAATGTTGTCAGGCTTATGTTTCGACAAAAATTGAATTCATTTTAATGACCACCGGGAAGGGAATCCCATGCAAGGTGCAGGCTGGAAGCTAACAGCATTGGCGGCAAGTTTAGCCATTGGTTTTGTGGTATTGATGCAGGTCCAGAAAAGCCTGGATCCGACAGAAGTAAGCCACCAGGCGGTTGACGAGGAACCAAACGGCGAAAAAGCTCCCTCATCATCTGTGAAAGATGGGCAGGCAGAGTCTTCCCAGGCAGATCGGCTGGCGGATGAACTGGCATTGGCTGAATCAGTCCGTCAACAATTGGCTCCTGCCGGGCAGTCTGAAAAGAAAAACTTGTCAGCTCCCGCCAAGAAATTGCAAGATCAAAATCAGGCCGCCTTTGAGCCGGATCCCTTTAGGCCAGCTCCCGCAAAAAATAATAAACCCGAAGTTACCAATCCGTTTGCGAATATAAAGCAGAGTCCGCCTGTGGAAAACAGGCCGCTTCTTAATCCTCCCGCAATGGCGAAACCGCTTCAGACGGCTTCCAAAAGTAAGCCGCCTTTGGATCCCTTTGCCGCCTTTGCAC
>WFOZ01000925.1 GCA_015487825.1 Planctomycetaceae bacterium | reverse complement strand
ATCCTACGACAAACTGAAAAACTGAAGGTGTGATGGAATGATTTCATTTGTGTCCATTCGTGGTTCAAAACAATTCTTTTTTTATACCTGCCTCCTCGCACAGTATTTCATTGATAAGGTCATAATAATCTATCTGTCTGTCTGGAAATCTTAAGCACTTTCTGAATTGAGTTTCACGCTTAATAAATCGTACAGAGCTTCCAGCGATTGTGGAATAACTTTGGTATCACTCAACACGGGCATGAAATTTGTATCGCCATTCCAGCGGGGAACAATATGCCAATGTAAATGGCCCGGCAACCCTGCTCCTGCGACGTGGCCCAGGTTCAAGCCGATATTAAATCCATCCGGGTGAATCGTTTCCCGCAATACTGTCACCATTCGAGCCAGCAATTCCTGGCATTCCGCCTGAATTTCTGCAGAAATATCCAGTATATCTCCCAAATGCTCCTGGGGCGTTATCAGCAGGTGACCATTGTTATAAGGATAGCGATTGAACACGACCATCGCCTTTTCCCCCCGGAGCAATACCAGATTCTCCCGATCTTTCGAGGGAGCATCTTTGTGATATCGACACAGAAAACAACCTTCCTTTTCTGCTTCCGATTGAGCCGTCTTTTTTTCTACAGAAGAATCTGCTGCAACATAAGCCAACCGCCAGGGGGCCCAGATGGTTTCCATTGATCTCTCCACAGATAAGCCGGGTATTTCAGTCCGAGAATTTTTCAACAAGAATTTTCCAGGTACAATCATTTCATTTTATACAAATCATTCGATCAGACGGAATGCTTTTTTCATTGCCGTCGCAGTTGCTGCCAGAGCTTCATCTGGTGGAAGTTTACGAAGTGCGGCGTTGAACGGTTCGGCTCGAACAGGGCCATTGTAACCGAGGCCGTTGAGTGTATTCAGAAATGCGGAAATATCAATGATGCCGGTCGCTGCAGGTAACTCTCTGCTTAAGTCCATCTGTTTATCAATCGGAATTCCTGTCGGAGCATCATTCAAATCGACCGCGACAATATCCTGATTGGTGAGAGTTTTCAGATCTTCTACAGTTTCATGGGCTGTGTACCAGTGCCAGCTATCCAGGACGAAGCCCATGTTCGGACGATCAATTTCTGCAAGCAGGTCTTTGGTTTCAGCCATCGTATGCACGAACGAGTGCCGCTTGGACGTCCAGGATGTTTTGGGGCCAACATATTCCAGCCCAAATCGAACTCCATGATCGTTCAGGATATCTGCGATGCGCCGTAAGCGTTTCGCATGCTGGCGAAAGTTTTGCACGTAGGTGAGCGTATCGTGCGTCGGCATCAGCCAGGTGCCAACACGTGTTGCCCCGGCTCGTTGCAGCCCGGCTGCCAGGTTGGGAAGCGATTTAAGCTGTTTTTGAAAAGTCTGCTCATCCTTGCGAAAATCAACCGGAAGTCCCGCTGCCCCGAAAACGATGCGTTTCTCTTTCATCATCGCCAGTAGCTCGGACAAATCCTCTTTAGAAAGTGATGCCAGGTCCTTTGAATTTGGCTGAACCGACTCAAAGCCGAATTGGTGAGCGTATTCGATCGCCTGTTTCTGATTGGCTCGTACGCCGATGGCTCCGCAAACCAGATCGATTGTCATCTTTCTTTCGCGTTTTGATGCAGCCAGTACGTTTTGGCCTGATAAAGAAGAAATTCCTGCAACTGTTGCTAACGCAACTGCAGATTTCGATATAAAAGAGCGTCGATTCAATTCTGTTTTCATGATGTTGACCTGTCTGCTTTAAGGATCGATAAGGCAACTTACTGTTTCGTAAGATAGCGATATTGTATATTCTCTGATCTCCCTGGAGTATCTCAGGGAATGTTTTTGATTCAAAAGTGGGATAATCTTTTATTCGTAAACGAAACAGCCATGCAAGTTACAATTACTGCAGTAGGTCCGGACAATCGCGGTTTAGCTGACCCGATTGTGCATTATGTAACCGGGGCAGGGGCAAATATCTTTGAAATTCAGATGTACGACCGGGATAACGAACACCTCTTTGCCATGGTGTTAAGGATGGACTGGCCGGTTGAATACGAATCTGTTTCCACGTTACGCGAACATATGCTCGAAATCGGAAAACTGAAAGGGCTGACGATTCGAACCTGGTCGCGAGATGAAAATCAGGGATTGCCTCGCATTGCTATTTGCACAACGTATCGCCCTGAAATTGCCCACGCACTGTTGATGAACATTCAGGCAGGAGAGTTAAAGGCGGTTCCCGCAGTCATGATTGGCAACCGAAATGCGTGCCGTCAGCTTGCAGAGGAATTTGACGTTCCCTGGCACCATATTGGAGATGCGAAAGGGAATCCGGATGATGAAAAAATGGTCGAACTGATCGACAGATATAATAT
>WFOZ01000924.1 GCA_015487825.1 Planctomycetaceae bacterium | reverse complement strand
TTTTTCAAAGTCGGTTTGATGATTACCGTTCTGCGATTGTTAACGAACCACGCGGTTCCGATTTGCTCGTTGGAGCCTTGTTGTGTGAGCCTTGTGATGCGAGTTCTGTTTGTGGAGTCATCTTTTTTAATAATGTCGGCATGCTCGGTATGTGCGGGCATGGCACGATTGGCCTGGCGGTAACGCTGGCTCACCTGGGTCGAATCAGTAAGGGGAGACATCGCCTGGAAACCCCTGTTGGTGTTGTCACTTTTGAATATCATGGCGGGGGAAAAGTGACGCTCGAAAATGTTTCCAGCTATCGACACGCTCGCGAGGTAACAGCAGATGTGCCTGGTGAAGGATTGGTAACGGGTGATATTGCCTGGGGAGGAAACTGGTTTTTTCTGGTCGGTCAGCATCAGGAAGAATTGAGTCTTGGAAATGTCGAAAGACTGACAGAATTTACGTGGGCCATTCGACAGGCATTGAAGGCTCAGGGAATTACGGGTGAAGCTCAACAGGAAATTGATCATATTGAATTATTCGGTCCTGCTGCTAATCCCGCGAATGATTCCCGTAACTTTGTACTCTGCCCCGGCAAAGCGTACGATCGTTCTCCCTGCGGTACCGGTACAAGTGCAAAAATTGCCTGCCTGATCGAATCTGGAAAATTGCAGCCGGGCGAAATCTGGCGACAGGAAAGCATCCTCGGCAGCCTGTTCGAAGCCAGCGGTCAGGTGGTCGATGGGCAAATTATTCCCCGTATCACCGGCGAGGCATTCATCACTGCAGAAACAAGACTCCGTTTTACGAAAGATGATCCCTTTCAAACCGGTTTTGAGTGATAGGACAGATCAGTTTCTATTCGTGGCTCATTTGATTATATTACCAGCAACAATTGAGTTAAGTCGTGGCTGAAAAAACAGTCGTGCAGGACTGTTTCAGATTGAAACTCGGTAC
Organism: Planctomycetaceae bacterium; assembly: GCA_015487825.1. GTDB lineage: Bacteria > Planctomycetota > Planctomycetia > Planctomycetales > Planctomycetaceae > Rubinisphaera. Next base: position 3,989 of record WFOZ01000924.1, on the reverse strand, counting down.
GTATCATTTTCCTGTATCAAAGGATATTTCATAATGGGTTGCTTCACAAATTCTGGTCTTCGCTCCGTCGTTATTGCGTTGATACTGCTTGTACATTTTGGAGTCGCAGAGCCGTTGTTTTCTGCTGAGGAATCGAAACCGAATATCATTTTTATTCTGGCGGATGATCTCGGCTATGGTGATCTGGGTTGCTTTGGCCAGAAACTGATTAAAACTCCTAACCTGGATCGGATGGCGGCAGAAGGGATGAAGCTGACAAATTTTTATGCAGGCTCGACCGTCTGTGCTCCTTCGCGATGTGTTTTAATGACCGGGCTGCATACCGGGCATTGTCAGGTACGAGGCAACGGCAGGACTGATGACCAACGCCTGCGGGATGCAGATGTCACCATTGCAGAAAAACTGAAAGAAGCAAATTACAAAACAGCATTAATTGGAAAATGGGGACTTGGTCAACCAGGTGGCAGTGAAGAAGGAATGCCAACTCGTCAGGGTTTCGACTACGCATTCGGCTATTTAAGCCAGCGGCATGCTCACAATTATTATCCGGAAATTCTCTTCCGGAACGGCTCGGTTGTTCGATTAAGAAATGTTGTTCATAAGGTTTCTGAAGGAGACTGGGGTGCAGCAGGCTGGGCAACCAAACGCGTCGATTATTCTCACGATCTGTTTATGGACGATACGTTCAAGTTTATCGAGCAGCAGGGCGATCAACCTTTCTTCTTGTATCTTGCGTTGACGATTCCTCATGCGAATAACGAAGGAACACGAGGTACAGGGAATGGGCAGGAAGTTCCGGATTACGGTATCTATGCTAATAAAAACTGGCCCGATCCCGACAAAGGGCAGGCAGCGATGATCACTCGAATGGATGCCGGAATCGGCGAGTTGTTTGCCAGACTCAAAGATAAAAAACTCGACAAAAATACAATCGTCTTTTTCACTTCCGATAATGGACATCATAAGGAGGGGGGCAACAATCCGGAATTTTTCGATGCCAACGGCCCGTTGCGTGCAATGAAACGAGCTCTTTATGAGGGCGGCATTCGAGTTCCCACAATTGTGCGCTGGCCAGGGAAAATTCCAGCCGGATCAGTGTCTGATCATATCGGTTATTTCGGCGATTTCTTTGCAACCGCGTGTGAGCTATCCGGACAAAAAACACCTGATGGTCTTGATAGTATTTCGCTTCTACCTGTTCTTACCGGTTGCTCCGGCCAGCAAAAAGAACACGATTATCTTTACTGGGAATTTTACGAACAGGGATCGCGCCAAGCCGTTCGGCAAGGTGACTGGAAAGCGATTCGACAGCCAATGCTTAAGGGGAAAGTACAGCTTTATAATTTGAAAACAGATCTGGGGGAAGAACACGATCTGGTTAAAGAAAATCCGCAAATGGTCGAAAAACTCGTTCGTTTGATGGATCAGGCGCACGTCCCCCATCCCGATTGGAAAATCCCCAAACCAAAAAAGAAAAAGAAATCTCAGAAACAAAAATCTCAGAAAAAGAAATAAGATTAGCCGGTTGCGTCACGACTCAGGACTGCTCAATATTTTATCATGGATATCAGTGGCCAAAGTTGGAGCGATCTATGGGAGTATACCCTCGGCGAACACAACTTCAGCCTGTTTCTGCTTAACCGCTCTTCGCTTTGTTCGATCCAGCCCTGCCAACTGTCGCTTACTGGTGCAGGGCAGTTCGTTCAGACGGTTTCATGGAATTTTCTTCCTCGCTATGATTGTCTGTGAACCTTAAATCGGATTGAGACGTAATGTCTACCCGGAATATTCTTTTTTTGCTAGGAACAACTCTTGGAATATCTCATTCCTCATCATTGGTTTACGGATGCTTCTTCTATACTGCTGGTTTTGTATGCGGTGGGAGGATTGTATTTTTTAAGTATGGGAGCAGAGTGGCTTGTTGAAGGGGCTTCTGCTTTGGCGTTTCGCTTTGGCATGCCCGAGGTAATTGTTGGAGCAACGATTGTTTCGCTGGGAACGACAATGCCTGAGTGTACGGTTTCGGTGCTGGCTGCTTTCAATGGAAATCCCGGGCTGGCTTTGGGAAATGCCGTTGGATCAGTCATTGCTGATTCCGCGTTAATTTTCGGAATCGGCTGTTTAATTACGACGTTACCTGCAGATAAATATGTGCTTTCACGACAGGGATGGATTCAGTTTGGCTCGGCGGTCATCCTGGCGGCTATCTGTTACGGTTCTTACGCTGTTTTAGGGAATGATGCGGAAATTGGTCGGTTGATGGGAATTGGCCTGTTGGTGCTGCTTGCCATTTATATGTACCTTTCTGTTATCTGGTCGAGACGGCATCCTCAGGAACAGGCGATACGTGTTTCCGAAACGATTGCAGAACATGCCGAACCTGGCGAGATGGTGCATGTGGCCGATGAGCATGTTACTCAGAAAACCTCTTTAGCGCTGGCCGGCATGATCGTGGCAGGGTTGGTTGTGGTTGTTTTTTCAGGTCATGTTGCAATTGAGTCGGTTTCGGTTATCGCGGGTAGAATCGGGATTCCACAAGTTGTCATCGCGGCAACGCTGGTTGCATTTGGTACTTCTTTACCCGAGTTAATGGTTGGTATTACCGCGATTCGCAAAGGGCACCCGGAACTTCTGGTCGGTAACGTTTTGGGGGCGGATATTTTGAATATTCTGTTCGTGACTGGCGCAGCGGCAGTCGCGGCTCCGCTGCCAATTATCGACACCAGTGCCAAAGTCCCCGAAATCTTTCTCTATCTGCATATTCCTGCAATGCTCATCATCCTGACCTATTTTCGTCTTTGTATATTCTCTGCAACAAAGCATGGACAATTCAAACGTTGGATGGGCGGTCCACTTTTAGGGATGTATCTGGTCTACACTGTTTCTCAGTTTGTTGTCAGCATGTGATATTCGCAGCATGTGATATTCGCAGCATGTGATATTCGTAAACAGGAGGCCTTGGGAATTCTTTTGACGCCTTCTTCAATGTGATGCAGGATTGCAAGTCGAGAAAATAACAGATGTTGTATCATGTAACTGGTGGGAAAGTTATCTGCCATGCCGGAAACCGATTGGCCTTTCGATCAGCCTCGCAATTGTGCTGTTATTACCTTACGCTCAATCGCGTTTGATAACGCACCGATTTTGCATGTTTCACACGACATCGATGACCATGGATGGCAATTTCTCGGTGCAGAAGATGCCTGCGAAGAGAACAGTTGCGTGCTTTGCCTGGAAAACATTGTTGAACTCGATCCAACGATCCTTGAAGTTGCAGAGATTCCACCTGGCTGGCATGCCTGGCGAGAGTCTCTTTCGTCTCCCTGGATGCGAGAGTCTAATCCACAAGATGCTGGTTGAGAAGGTGCGCTGCTTCTGCCTCGAATTTTCATCACTCCGAAGACCCGGCACGGCTGGTTCATTCTGATGGCCGTAACCAAGGGGATATTTCTCTATAATTTGCGAGCCGTTCGCAAATTTTTACTGTTAGTAATATAAGAGGCGAACAGATCTTCAACTCGACATACATTAGGACCGTTCGCCGGTGGCTTACCGTATCAGCAGGAATTCAGGAGTCATGCAGACGGCCCAGAGCATGTCCTGGATTTGTTCTACCGAGGGAGAATCTCCCAACGCTTCGTGCAGAACTTTCAGTTCCGCACTTGTCGGTTCCCGTGAGAGGGCGAATTGAAAAACATACTGGATCATTTCAGATGTTTTCTTCCAGGAGTTGCCTGCAAAGTTTTTGGCACCATGTGTTAAAGCCTGCGAAAGTGTTTCGCCATTTGCCAGATCAATCGCTTCGAGTGTTGTTAATTCATCGGGGCGGGAAGAGACGATCTGATCCCGATTGGGACGACCGAGTGATCGCATGAGAAAATCACTTTTCACCAGCGAAGTCCGAATCATCGGCATCTGGCCGGAAGTTCCCTGTGCGATAATTGTGCGGATTGTCAGTTGCGTTGAATCGCTCCAGACGGGAAGTGTTG
>WFOZ01000923.1 GCA_015487825.1 Planctomycetaceae bacterium | reverse complement strand
CTCAATGGGTTATCTGGATGATTAAAACACAGCGACCTGTCACCGGACGTCAGCAGTTCAAAATTACATACGATTTGCCGTTCCAGCAATCTGAATCGGATGAAGAGAAGAAAGAGAAACAGGAATCCGACCAGCAGATTCTGCTTATTCAGCCGCGAGGGGCAAATCAGAAAGAGATCTCCGGGCCGGAATTGTCACGTGCTTCCGGGGAAGCGGTCGTGCATGTCGACCCGGCGTTATCGCTGGCGGTTATTGCAGCCGGGCAGGGGATTGAAGCGATTGATATCCGAGAATTAAAACTGCTCGCCAGGCAGGGCCAGCAGGCATTTCGCTATCCGTTCCAATCGGCAAGCGAACCGATTCAATTAACGCTCAAAATTTCCCGTCACGAAGTGGAATCGGTTGTCAGTACCGTTGTTTCCCGGTCGTTAACAGAATTCGTACTCGGGGCCTCGCAGAAACTGGCGGTTCGATCCCGGATGCGAATCAAAACAAGTCAGCGTCAACGCTTGATGATTAAACTTCCCGATAACGTCCAGCCGATGCTGGTGCTGCTCAACGGTGAAACCCGCGAATTGCAAAAAGGGGAAGCGGAAAAGAAAACCGGCTGGGCAAGCTACTTTGTGAATGTTTCCCGGCCGGGTAATTCCGAGCAGGAGTTCTACATCACGCTACAATACCTGCAGCCGATTTCGCCGTTATCTAAAACGACATTGCGAGGTGGTTTGAAACTGAGCACCCCCCGGCTGTTTACTCCGCAGGGCGTTGCCGCGGTCGCACAGCAATCGCGAGCCGTTTTGTGGATACCTGAAGAATATGTGCCGGTTACTGTTGAAAAACCGTATCAGCGAGTGCAGCGTTACCGAGCAGTCAGCTTCATCGCGGGAATTCACGATGATTCATCTCAAGTGACGGAATTGAATTCGTGGATCGGTGGAGAAACTGTTGCCGGGTTCGACTTCCCGACCAATGGCAACGCCTACATCTACGAATCACTTGGCGAAGGGGCCCAACTGGAGTTGACTTACTGGTCACGTCTGTTAGCCAACGCCGCTTTGACAATCGCCTTGATGTTGATTGCATTGGTGCTGATGCGAACCACCTGGGAAAATAAAATTCTGGTGGTGGTTGTCATCGGGACTGTTTTATGTGCGATCATGCAGTTTCAACCGGAAATGGTCAAACAGGGTGTTTCATCCGCACAATACGGAATTTTGTCTCTGTTTTTAATCTGGGGAATTCATGGCGTTTTTCAATGTCGGCACTGTTGCAGTGCGAAAAGTTGCAGCACAGACCAAACGCCTGAACCGGTCGAACTGAAAACCGAACCTGTTGAACAACCAGAACAGACAGAGCCAACCGATACGAATCAATCTGATAACGTCCTGGATATTCCTGAAACAGATCAACCGGACGATAATCCAGAATAAAACCGTAGGGTGCGTCGTGACGCACCTTTATGAATGAGCCTCACTTGGGAAATGTGGTGCGCTTCAACGCACCCTATGACTTTTCGATTCCTCAGGTCTTACCCTGGAATAATATGATGCGAAATAATAAGTACATAACACAGAACTGTTTCAAAAAACTGCTGCCAAACTGGCTGTTCGTGTTTGCCTTTTCTATTTTGTCACTTTGCACTGCGAATGCATTGTTGGCCCAGCCGGCTGCAGAGGTGAAAACGGAAAACGTCGAAGAAATTATCGATGATCGCTATGAACGAATTTATGTGCCTGAAAAAGATCTCGCCAAATACTGGTCCGCGGTCAAGCCAGGGATTTTATTGGGCAAAAAAGAATTCGATGAGTTACTTTTACAGGCACAAAAAGCGAAGTCACTACAACAGGGCCAGCCACGCGGTATTGTGGTCGAAAAAATTGAGTACCGTGCCAAAATTGTGGGTGACGTTCTCAATATCGAAGCGAAATGCAGACTTTCCAAATTTGAACCGGGCTGGGCGAAACTGGTTTTGCCGATCAATAATATTTCGATTGTTCAAGCGAAACTGGGCAACGAAACCGCACCGCTGGGGATTTCCGGGAAACTGGCCCAGCTTGTTCTGCTTGATGATTTCACCGGCATTAAGGAATTGTCACTGACGATGACAACACCTGTTCGCCGGGTCGGTACAGATGAAATTGCTTCGTTTTCGCTTTTTCCCAAAGCCGCAGCAACACTTATGGTTGATGTGCCGAAATCGCGCGTGCTGCAGGTGAACGGTTCTGTTCTGGAAACCGAAGCGGAACACCGCAAGCAGCGGCAGGTATCGACATCGGTCGGCGGAAATTCAAATATTCAAATTCGCCTTAGCGATGCGCTCGGCGAATCACTGAATGAATCGCTTGTTTTTGCTCAAACAATGTACGCGATTGGTGTTGAACAGGACAGTGTCAACTGGCAGGCGGAATGTCAGATCGATCTGTTCGGCAAGCGATTTAATCGGTTGGAGTTTTCCGTGCCTGTCGGATTGGAAATTGCAGATGTCCAGGCCCCGGGGTTACAAGGTTGGGATTTGGAAGATGATGCAAAGTTGAAAGATCAGACAAAAATCACGCTGACATTTCGAGAGACGATCCCTCAACAGATTCGCGTGAGGCTGCAGGGTGTGCAACTGTTGGAAAAAAGTGATGACTGGGCGGTCGCGCCGTTGAAATTGCAAGGCGTTACTTCAAACACCGGCGGTTTGGCGGTTTCGGTTGCGCAGGATATGCGAATCAAAACTTTACAGATGGAAGGAGTTCGCCCTTCGGCCAGATACTGGAAACCGGCCGCGAAGTTTATTCATCCGGGCAATGTCCGTTTTTATGATGTCTGGAACGAAGATTTCACGTTTAGGCTTTCCACCTCGCAAACGGCGCGCGAAGTACAGGCGGCGGTGACCAATATTCTCGATGTCGATGAAACCGAAATCGGGCTGATTTCGACAATCACGCTGCAAACGCTGTTTTCCCCGTTGTATGAATTGAATATCGAACTGCCTGCCGAGTGGTCGCCGAAACAGATTCGACAGCAACAGGGCGAAATCGATTGGCAATACATTTCAAAACAGGCGGGCGTGCATCGGTTACGGTTGCCGTTAAAGCCGCCGTTGAAGCCGGGCGAAAAACGAACGATTTGGCTCAGCGTGCGATTGAACCGCGAAAAACCGGCTCAGCAAAACGAGAAAGAAACGATTGTTCTGCCGGAATTGAAACTGGAAGGCGTTAACATTCTGGAAGGTTCGTTTGTCGTGCGGGCGAATCAGCGGCTTGATGTCATTCCGCATGACATCAAGGGGATGGACCCGGCTTTTTTAGGGATGACCGGCGAGCGGTTTGGTTATCGGTATCAGAATTCGCATATTGCGGGGCAGTTCGATGTGATCCGCAAACCGATGCGGTTCAATGTGACGACGATGCAGATTGTTTCTCTCGATGAAGAAACGATTTCGCTGCGTTATCAGGTTGTGCTTGATGTCGCCGGGGGTGGCTTGCGGGAACTGACGGCTCATCTTTCTTCAAGTGAAACGATCAACGAAGAATTCCGTTCGGTCGGAGCGATGCGAATTTCCGATCAGCAACGGACAAAAACAGAAACGGGGACCGACTGGAAGATCAAATTTGATCGCTTCGTGACGGGGAAAGTGCCGCTGCTTCTTTCGGTAATTCTGCCTCGCGACAAACAGAAAGATTTTACCGTTCCCGAACTGATTTTCGATTCCGCACAACTTCAGGAGCAGTACTTCGCATTCTCTGCCCGAACCGATCAGCGATTGAATGTGGAAGTAAAAAATAAAGCCGGGGCAACTCTCGAACCGATTGATCCTGCTGATTTCCCAGCGGAAAATAATGCCGGTTATATGCCCATGCGTACGCGAATTGTCGCCGTTTATCATGCGATCAAGCCGGGAGTCACCGCAATTGTTTCTGAAAACCGATTCGATGCCCAGGCGATTCCGACTGCGATCGGTCATGAACTTCGGCTCACTTCGTTGCTGTTGGAATCCGGTCAGTTCCAGCAACAGGCAAAATTAAACTTCGCAGCCGTGGGAGTGCAATCGCTG
>WFOZ01000922.1 GCA_015487825.1 Planctomycetaceae bacterium | reverse complement strand
GCGGAGCAGTTCCACTTTTATCTTCTGGCTTAGACTTTGAATGATTCTTCAAAACAGCCAGATATCTGGCAGGATCGTCAAGCAAATCTTCTCGACAACCTTCGCAGCAGATGAATACGGTTGTTCCATTGACGTCAACTTTACCGGGAGCCCCCATTGAGCCAAGTGGCATTTCAGCAACCGGGCAAATCCCCTGCTTCAGAGCCAGTTTGCGGTCCGTAGCAGATAAATCTGCCAGGGCGTCTTGAATTGCCTGGTCTTCTGTTACGTCTGAGGCAGATGGTTTACCACCAGATTCCAGGATGGCCAGATAAGTTTCCGGGTCATCCAATAAACGTTTTTTGCAGCCCATACAGCAGATGTAAATTTCTTTTCCGTTGACATCAATTTTTTTGGGCGCTCCCATAGAGCCAAGCATCATTTTTGTTACGGGACAAATTCGCTGGTCCTTGACCAGTTTCTGTTCTGCTTCCGGTAGTGAAGCAATTGCTTCCAGGGCTTCTGCAGAAAATTCATCCTTGGGCACTAAAGGGAGTATTCGAGTTGGATCGATCAGCGAAGGATTTCCTGCCAGTTGCATTTGCGAATCGATCAGGAAGTTTCCTCGAATAGCTACTTTTTCACCTTCTTCAACACCTTCCAGAATAACAATATTCTCTCCGCAACTTGGACCTAAAACAATCGAGCGAATTTCAAAACGTCCCGGGTCGGTTTCGACATAGAGCACGCTGCTGTTGCCTGCCATCAGAACGGCATGTCTGGGAACGACCAGTGTTTTGTCACTGGACTGAGGTGAGTTGGTAAAGCCGAAATCTGAAGCAGGTACAAGATTAATATTACATAAAGGACATTTGCCGGGAGCATTGGCGATGATGTGTGGGTGCCGCGGACTGATCCACTTATCTGCCAGTTCCGCATCGTAAAGTTTTAGCGGTCCGTCTCCGTTTCCGGTAATCGGCACTGTAATTTGTGCTTTGGCATAATCTCCAATCTTCAACAATCCGTTCGGATTGGGAATGACAACACGAATACCAATTGTTCGAGTTTTAGGATCGACTTCGGGATCGATAAATGCAACTCGTCCGGTGAATTTCTTCCCAGGAAACGACTGTATCGTTGCATCAACCCGCTGACCATATTGGATTGCTGCTGCATCTGCAGGAAACAGTTCCAGCATCACCCAGACTGTTGAGAGATCAGCCAGTTTATAAATTGGTTGCCCTTCTTTAACGTACTCTCCTTCGACAGCGTATTTTTCGATTACCGTACCACTGATTGGAGCACAAAGATGCATACGGCTGTTTGCTTCTTTGGAGTTTTCAAGTTCTGTAATTTGTTTCTGAGTCATTCCCAGTTCAATCAAACGTTGTCGGGAACTTTCCAGTAAGTCCTGATTTGAGGCTGCAACGCGGAGTAGTGTCGATGACTTGCTCCTGTCACGTGCTTCCTTGGCAAGCAGTAATTCCACCTGACTCGAAAACAGTCGGGGCGAGTAAATCAGTGCCAGGTGATCATCCTTCTTGACAACGACACCTGTGTAATCGGCATAGAGTTTTTCGATTCGTCCATCCACGTAGGCTGAAATTGTCTTTAAGGCTCCTTCATCGTAATTGAGTCGACCAATCGCCTGAATTTCGCGAGACATTGCCATTGAACGAACTGAGACAGTTTGAATATTGGCGACTCTGCGAGCAGCAGGATCAATTTGAACCGACTGTGTATCGGAACTCCCGGTTGATGTCGCAGGAACAAGTTCCATAGCGCAAACAGGACATCGTCCTGGCTCAGATGAAGGTGGCGTGCACATCATCGGGCAAATGTAACGGGTATCTTCACCACCACTGGATGCGTGCGAAGATCCCCCGCCTCCGCCGGAAGAAATGAATCCAAGCTGTTGTGCCGCACCCAAACCTGCGATCAAAACTGCTCCGCAAATTAGAAAAAACAAGGGCTGAACAACCAGGCTGACGTACAGAGGTTTGGATTTTACCTCTTCAAAGTCATTTTTCGGTGTAAGAGTTTCATCAAGTTTCTCAGGGGCATCTTCCGGTATTTCGGTAGATTGCTCAGAGTTTTCCAGATCGGCATCGTGATATTCTGCCGGTGGATCGGAGTTGTCTTGTGTAATATTTTTTTTACTGTCCATTGCAATACAACCTTATTGGATACACAGGAACTTCATTAATTCAAATGTGCTTTACTGATGGCAGGGCAGACATTGTGTTTGCCCTTGTTGCAGTACGTTCAAGCAGGAAAGGCAGAATGCCCATGTTCCCTTTGAATCAATGCAGGTCCTTTAAGGTAAAAGAGGAACTCAGATGCCAAATCAGCATCGATTAAGTCCAGACCGAAAACATCAGTTGGAACTCACGTTTCAGCGTGATTTACCGGCTCGTCCGGTGAAACAGATGAGCCAATATCAGACGCCAGGTGAATAGGATTCATCTGGGCGTGATGCCCGATTAGATCCACGCTAAGGCGCGAAATCCAACTAGAATTAATGCAATATGAACCCGTAAATAAGCATCAATGAGAGAAAACTTTTAGGACCGCTGAGTGGATCAAAAGCATGCTCATGCCAAGGTAATCATAAAATCCCAATCAGGAGAATATACGATCACCAACATAAGGCAGGAAACAGCTTTGGTTTTCTTGCGCATTCTTATATACGGGAGCAGAATTTGCGTTAGGTGATCCAACAGCACAGGATCGCACGACGGCGTGTCGGGCAAAGCAGGGAACTCAGTAATGACTCTTCCATGTCATTACATTTCAAACTACCTTCTTCTCTGGGTAGTTCCAGCTTAATAGCTACTGTTCGCTGATAGTCTGAATGAATTTCTTCATTCTGTCGAACAGGTGGTACAGCAGGCGTATCATTCGAAACGCAACAGTTACAGACATTGGTCGCTTCAGACTCACCGGAGCAGCAGCAACGGGCTTGCGATACATCTTCTATGCCACAACAACAGCATTCGCATGTTGAATGGCTTTCAACAGCACAGCTCTCCGCAAAAATCCCGCTGATATCAAACAGCAACGCTGCGATAAGCGAGAAAGAGAACAGATAGTGTTGAGTAGATCGCTTCATAATTTGATAAAAAAATGAGTTGTTTTCACATTAATTGTTATTTATTAACAACCACATTTATGATGATCGGCACCTGAGCGTCAAAATCTTTAGGGGCATCTTTTCGCAATATGCCAATCAAGTCAAGGTGAATTCCTCTTGAAACTTGAAGATATTATTCAAACCAGGTAATTTTAATCGTTCGTGTGCCATGTTGCTGGTTTAGGGCAATGTTTTGAGTTTCGACATGGCATGTTGTCTATATCTTCCCTCAGTCGCCCGTTATTCGAGGGGAATTCCATTCCAACAGAATGCTTTTGGATTGATAGAGGTCTATTCAGGAAAAATCCCATTCCGAGTACAGTTTTGCTCGGAATTCGTGCCATTCGTCCTGTTTTGTGACGGGATCCTGTGTATCTGCTTCTGTTAATTCGCAGACCCATTTATCCATCAGTTGCATACGATCAGCCATTACGCGAACCAGGTTGGTCAGCAGTTTTGTGGCTGTATTGCATCTGTTGCCGCTAAGGTCATCAAATGCGGCCTGAGATAATTTGTGGACGGTTACTTTTGTCACCGTCTTAATGCTGGCTGAGTGGTTTGTCTGTTGAAAGAACGACATTTCTCCGAAGACGGTTCCCGGCCCGAGCATGGCCAGGACCTGGCTTTTGGAGCCATCTAAATTCTTTCGGATAACTTCACAGCAGCCCTCGCTTAAAAGCCAGAGGCCTTTGCTTTCAGTTCCTTGTTCAATAATCAACGTATCAGATTCATAGCATAAATGTTCCATATGCTCAAACATTGTGCGAAGTTCCTGCTCACTCAAATCTTTGAGCAAAGGCGAATCATGCAAAGGAACATTGAAGGGGATTGTGTCGATCATACCTTCTCCTGCTTTGCCGTTGAGGCTTAATGTTACACAATTGTTGTTATTGTTTACGGTTGCAGTGCACTGTTTCATTATATCTGTAAACCTCTCTGAAAGAAAAGTGGGGATCGTTAGTACGGCCCATTGTATATAAAGAATACGGTAACTATTCAGCGATGTTTGGTTATTGCAGAAATTCAGGGTGTTTGCAGGGGCCGCTATTGCGAATCACCGCAAAAATAAGAGGCTCCACTTCCCATCATGGCCCGCAATAGCGGACCCTACGCCAACGCTGAGTAGTTACAGTATATGTTAATAATTGCTTGTGGGACAATCTTTGCAAATATCAGATTCCTCCCATAACTGTCGCCCTGCCTACCCGTCCGATACCCAGTAAATAGGAGGCGAGTCGTAGATTCACTTTTTTGGTTGTTGCGACTTCCCAGGTCCGTTTAAAGGCGTCGAGCATTTTTTTATCCAGTTCGTCACGAACTTTATCGATGTCCCAGCTGAAATATTGCCTGTTCTGGACCCACTCAAAATAGCTGACGGTGACGCCACCAGCATTTGCCAGTACATCAGGTAAAACGGTGATGCCGCGTTGATCGAAAATATCGTCTGCTTCAGGATATGTTGGGTTATTAGCTGCTTCAACGATATATTTTGCCTGAATATGGCTCGCGTTATCTTTAGTCAGTACGCCACCAATAGCAGCTGGAATGAGGACTGTGCAAGGAGTAACGAGTAAATCTTCGTTTGAAACCGGCTCAGATTCCGGGTAGTCTTTAACGGTTCCGTTTTCTGCGACATATTCAGCCAGGGCAGGGATGTTGATCCCTTTTTCATTCTTGATTCCGCCAAATGCGTCAGAAACAGCAATTATTGTTGCTCCCTGATTGTGAAGATATTGGGCGGCAAAGCTGCCTACGTTTCCGAAGCCTTGGATGACAATCTCTGCTCCGATAATTTTCTCTTTCATTTTTTCCAGCATTGCCACCGTGAGTAACCCAACGCCGCGGCCAGTCGCTTCTTCCCGTCCGTCTGCACCGTGAAGCTCTACCGGTTTCCCGGTAACACAAGCCGGTGTGAATCCGTGGTATTTGCCGTACTGGTTCATAATCCAGGCCATTACCTGAGCATTGGTCCCCATATCGGGAGCAGGTATATCCTTATCCGGACCGATGACATCATGAATTTCATCAGTGAATTTTCGGGTGACCCGCTCCAGTTCTGCCGGGCTTAAATCGTTTGCATTAATCTGGATCCCTCCCTTGGCGCCACCGTATGGGATGTTGACAAGGGCTGTTTTCCAGGTCATTAATGTTGCCAGGGAAAGAACTTCATCTTCATCAACTTCGGGATGGTAACGCAGCCCTCCTTTGAGTGGTCCGCGGGCATTGTTGTGCTGAATGCGAAATCCGATGAATGTTGATACTTCACCATTGTCCATTTCAAGGGCGACCTGCACCTTCACCTGTCGCTCAGGAGTGAGCAGGAGTTTCTGCATGTTGGCAGTCAGTCCCATCAGGCTGGCTGCTTCGTGGAAATATCGATCAGTCGATTCTCGTGCGCCCATAACTGCTCCTACTTTTTTGTGTTCGATTGGGAGTCTGCTGTTCTGGCAGAGAAGTAATCCATCAGGATCTCTGCAATTTTCTGATGCCCTTTGATTGAAAGGCGGTTTCCATCACCAGAAAAGAGTTCAGCTGGTTCCTGTTCCTTTAGTAATTCATTAGATGCATCACAAATACGGATTTGCTGTTTAATTGCAAAATTTTGAACGGTATTGCGGTATGTCCATGTTTCGTCACTCAGTATCGCTTGCCTGGTTTCTGTTGCCAGGATGACAGGTGGCTCTTTAGTAGTACGTTTTTGCTGCTGTTGTTTAATTAATTCCGTAATATTCGGGAGGTATACGATTATTAAATCACTGCCACGGGATTGGACAATTTTTTTTAATTCGATCAATGGTTTTAATGCCAGGTTGGCGAGAACTTCCCTCTCAGCTGAGTTGATCAACTCAGTCCCGAGATTACTCTGTGAGGCCAATTTGTTCGCCGTTGAGTCACTTCCTAAAAATAGTTTACGCAAAACAGGCAAGCTCAGTTTCACCAGTTGAGATTGAAGCAATCTATCAAATTGTGTCGGTTGTTTCGATTCTACAGGTTGGGCGTAAGGGTGATTCCCGTTGGTGGGGAATCCCTGATTGTTAAATGTGACTGTTCTGCGAACATGGAAATCATTGGTAAAAGTTTGTGGAGTGATGACGCAGATTACAAATTGGACAGGTGTTCGACTCATTCTACTGGAATCCTGAAGCAACCACAGTAACGGGCAGCCATCAGGCTGGGCGGCATTGATGAACCTTCCCGAGCGGAGCGAAAACTGTTTCAGGTGCTGGTCCTGTTTCTGTTGCCAGATTGAAATAAATGTCTGCTCTGCATGCAGGTTGGTTGCCAGCGTTGTTTCGTCGCCCAAAAACAGAATATGATTTTTCTGCGTTGGAACTTTTCGGGCAATTCGAAATCCCATTTCGTCGTATCGAATCTCGATCAGCTTGCCGGAATCGGAATACTGTTTTGAAATACCGGAAACGGGGGGTCGCAGGTAGAGTGTTTCCGAAGGTTCCCATCCTGCAAACCGGTCTCCTTTTTTGAGGAGTTTTGCAGAGAATTCTTTATGAGTGCGCAGGTAATACTCTGCCGAAAGGATGACACCTCCCAGTAGCAGCATTCCCACAATTATCCCACGCAATCTCTGCACAAATTTTCTTTCATCTTCAATTGTTGCTGCTGGCGTACATTTATAGGAGAACACCTTACTAAGGAATAGTTCTGAAATAACTTCCCTATTTTAATGGATTCAATTTGCAGGGTGCGTCGTGACGCATTTTTTTCACCACATCAACAGGCTGGTGCGTCACGACGCATCCTACGATAAACCGGGAACTTATTTCGGAACTGATTCTAACGGTCGATTTCTTTGCGGCTTTCGCAAATTTCAAAAGTATCGATTTGGTTACGGCTATCAGAATGAACCAGCCGTGCTGGGAACTGTTGAGAAGAAGTAACAAGCGATATTTGTCAGGGAAGATAAGTCAGAGCCTTTCATTGTAACGTGTGCTGTTTGTACGCATAACCTCTGAAATTTCGGCAGACATCTCTTTACCAGCTGTGACAGGATTTGCAGTCTGACACATCGAAAATTTGTTCAGGCTTTCAATTTTATCTGTTCATTATATGGCAACAGCTCAAATATATCGAATTGATCTCCAGGATCTTTTCAGCGGTCCTTTGGACCTGCTGCTGTTTCTGGTGCGCAAGCATGAACTTGATATTCTTGAGATTTCGTTGACGGAAATAATCAACGAATTTCAGAGCTATCTGGAAGTGCTTGAAATAATCGATTTTGATATGGCTGCCGATTTTGTGGTGACGGCCTCGACTCTGGCAGAAGTTAAAAGCCGTCTCGTGTTAATACGTACCACTCCACAAGAGGATGAAGAAGAAGAGGAAATTGAAACCGATACTTCTAACGAAGGACTGGTGTTACAACTTCTGGAGTATAAGCGATTGAAAGATGCTGCCGGATTGCTGCAGGAACAGGCGCTTGCCTGGCAGGACCGCTATCCCCGGTTGGCAGACGAACGCCCCGATGTTAAACGCTCTGTTGCAGATGATTTTATCAAGGATGTTGAAGTTTGGGATCTCGTGGGTGCCTTTGCCCGCATAGTCAGAAAAAAACAATCGGATAGTGTGCATAAACTTCAGTTTGATACAACACCGGTGCACCTGTATGTTGATCGAATTGGAAAGCAGGTGCGTGAAGCAGGGAAAGTTCTGTTCCAATCGTTATTTGAAAAAACGGTCGATAAAAGTGTTGTGATAGGAATGTTTCTTGCTGTGCTGGAACTGTTAAGGCATCACAAATTTCGAGCTGTTCAACTTGTCGATTACGAAGAAATCTGGATTCATCCACCGATTGAAGAAACAGAGGGCAGCACACATTCTCAGGAACAATCATCAGAAGCAGCCGTACAAGAGACGAGCGAATAAAAATCTGATACGCTGTTGTTGAATACGATCCAGTCGATTTTCTCTATTACATTCACCTTTCTACTGAATTAATTTTATCTGATCATGACAGCCACGCCTGCAAGTCGGGGAAATCTGAAGCCTGATGCAGGAAGAAAAATTATCATTTCCGGTGCACGTGTGCATAATTTACGGGATGTTTCTCTGCAGATTCCGCTTGGCAGCTGGACTGCAATTACGGGAGTGAGTGGCTCGGGAAAAAGCAGCCTGGCCCTGGATACTATTCATGCGGAAGGCCAGCGCAGATATTTTGAAACGCTTTCATCCTCCGCTCGCCTTTTTTTACAACAGCTTGAACGTCCCGATGTGGATCGGATAGACCACCTTCCGCCTTCGATTGCTATCGGACAACGAAACCGACCGGAAACCGGGACCGCACAACTGTGTGACGCTGTTGAGGTTCTCGATTCGCTTGCCATTCTGGCGATGCACATTGCAATAATGTATTGCCCCAAATGTCAGGCTGCTGTGATTGCCAATGATGAGGCAGGCATTCGCAAACGCATAGACTCGCTTCCCGATAAAACCAGATTACAAATCACATTCCCCCTCGATATTGATGATGGAATACCGAAAGATGAATTGAAACTGAAATGGGAACAGGAAGGTTATCATCGTTTTATTGACCTGAAACAGAACGAATCTCCCTTCACCTCCCTGGTTTTGATGGATCGTCTTGTTGCTGGAAACATTTCTGCGGAACGTCTTTCAGAAAGTCTGGAACAGGCGTTTTCCGCCGGGCAGAAACAGATTGTTTTATTGATTGATCCGAAGTCTGCTCTTTCAGAGACTCAGCAACATCGCTCGGTAGCGGTGCAGGAAACGCAGGGGAGAGAGTGGAGCCTGGAATTCTATTCACAGCAGCGATGTTGTAGTTATTGTCATCAAAAGTATCCTGAAATTCAGCCACATCTTTTCAGACGCACTTCCCCTGTCGGAGCCTGTGAAAAATGCAGCGGCACAGGTCTCACGAAAAGAAAGAAGCAGGCTTTACGGTGTGAAAGATGCCATGGTCTTGGTTTGAATCAGCTTGCAAGAGAAGTGCGCATTGCAGATCAACCGATGCAAACCCTGCTACGGATGAGTTCTGAAAATCTTCTGGAGTTTCTAAACAGAGCTGAGTTATTTACAGATGCGGCAGAGAGTGAAAACACCGGAGAGATTTTGCAGGAACTTCGCCTGCGGCTTGGCACTTTATGCAAAACAGGTCTGGGATATCTGCATTTAGATCGAAAACTAACTTCCCTCTCCAGCGGAGAGTATCACCGGGTGAGTCTTGTAAATGCATTATGCAGCAGTCTGGTCAATACTCTCTATATTTTTGATGAGCCATCTGCCGGTCTGCATCAGTACGATTGCCAACCTGTCCTGGAAGCGATCAAAGATCTTCGCGATCAGGATAATACAGTGATCATGGTCGAGCATAATGCAGAGATGATTTCTCAGGTTGAACATGTTGTTGAGTTGGGCCCTGCTGCTGGTTTGGAAGGCGGAGACATTATTTTTGAAGGTACATTTTCAGATCTCCTGAAACAGGAAAACAGTTGTACTGCGAACTGGCTTAATGGAAAAGCCTCTCTTGCTGAGTACACTGGCAGGCCGATTACCTCTGAAACTTCTTTTCTATCAGCGACAAAAATCTGCTGTCGTAACGTGCAACAGGCTTCTGTGAAATTTCCGCTGCAGCGTCTTTCGATAATAACCGGAGTGAGTGGCAGTGGAAAAACTTCCCTGCTGTGTGATTCAATTTCTCCTGCTCTGACTCGCAAACTTACAGAGCAGCGAGAAATGACTCAAAGCGAACCGGAAGCAGCGTTTTCCGTGGAGTTGTCCGGGTACGAATCAATCGCAGAATCTATTCTGGTGAACGATGTCGCTGTTGCGCGATCAATTCGCAGTACGCCGATTACATATATCAAGGCATTCGATGAAATCCGTAAACTTTTTGCAAGTACTGCTGATGCGCAGACACTCGGTTTTCAACCAACCCGGTTCAGCTTCAACAGTTCCGCGGCAGGACGTTGCTCGCATTGTTCAGGCAATGGGATCATCGAAATTGACATGCATTTTCTGGCCAACCAGTCTGTTGCCTGTCCGGAATGTAAAGGAAAGCGATTCAATGCGGAAACATTGTCGGTAAAATATCGCAGTCGAACTATTCACGATGTACTGAGCATGACGATCGATGAGGCATTCAGTTTTTTTCACAATCACCAATCTCTCCAGAGACGCCTGCAGATGTTGCGCGAGGTTGGACTTGGTTATCTGAGAACCGGGCAGTCTTTATCAACACTTTCCGGCGGTGAAGCTCAGCGTCTGAAACTGGCTTCATTTTTGAGTGAATCATCAGGAAAAAGCAAACTTTATCTATTTGATGAGCCGACCGCAGGCTTGCATCCACAGGATACTGCAACATTAATTTCATGCTTCAGGCGTCTGGTTGAACATGGTCACACCGTGATTGCGATTGACCATCATTCATTGATGCTCGAAGCAGCAGACTGGGTTGTCGATCTCGGCCCGGGAGCAGCAGAGCAGGGGGGTAAAGTTCTTTTTGCCGGCCTGCCGGGTGATCTGCAAAACTGCAGGCAATCTATCACTGCAAAATATCTGAATATGCACTGAGCCGCACGGCGATAGCCGCGGTTGAATTTGTTTAGAAGTCACTATTCAGTAATGCGTGGCTAGCAAAACCAACCAGCGGTGCCGGGTTATTTTTCAATTTGGTAAATGGTGATTGATTCGATTTCCATTTCAGCTTTATCGGGGAATGGATCGAAACGCAATTTCTGAAGTGGTTGGTCATCTTCAATTCGGAAAAGATACGCATTAATTTCTTCACTCGGGTTCAATTTTCTTGAAGTCTGTTGCCCACCATTGAATCCGCCCGTTGGTGATGCCCAAAAGAATTGAGCAGATGCTCCCCTGGCAGGGCGTCCTTTGATTTCAATAACAAGCGTTCCTGCGAGAGGCCTGGACAACTCCGTTGATAGCTGTGGATCAGCACCTGTCCCGAGAAGAAACACTTTGCCATCGCGTTTTTCAATCTTAAGATTATTACGCCCTGCCCATTTTGTGATATCTACCTCGTTACTGAAGTTCCAACTGACCAGTTTCCTTGCACCGCTCAGATCGATATTGTCGGGATTCACTGACAGATCTGCCGGTTTCGATGTTTTGTAAACGGACTTTGCAGGAACAATGCTATTTGTGGATTTGAATCGGTATCGCCCTGCAGCAACCTGCAATACGACCCGATTATTCTCAGTTTGAAGTCGTTTGATGAATTTTATCTGACTCAACGGCTGACCGCTTTCCGTAATCTTTTCTGCTTTTGTTGCGGGGAGATACACAGTTGCAGTGCAGTTTGCCGGGATTGTCACATCGAGATAAAAATCATTTCCTTCAACTTTCCATTGACTGATGATTTTCCCCTGGATTGAATCATACGATGCCTTTACCCAGTTGATCGGTTTGTGCTGAGCGTTGCTTCCCGGTGAAGGGGGAGTAGGGCGAATGATAATTTTCGAATAGCCGGGGCCGTCTGATTCAATCCCGGCGAGAGTGCGAAACATCCATTCACAAACTGCCCCGAACGAGTAATGCGAATAGGAATTCATCGAAGCATTATGTCGTCCAAAACCATCTTCGATAGTATAACCATCCCAACGTTCCCAAATCGAAGTGGCCCCCTGATCTATTTCGTATCCCCAGGATGGAAATTCATGACTTTGCAGCAGAAATGTTGCCAGGTCGTGCTGATCAACTGAAGAGAGGACGGGCAGTAACGGTTTGGTCCCCAAAAATCCGGTTGCCATATGGTTGCCGCTTAACGCGATCAAATCGGCAAGTTTCCTGCCGGAAGCTTTTCGCATTTCATCGGGCACCAGATCAGCAACCAGCGCCAGCGCATATGCTGTCTGTGTATTAACGGTGATACTGCCGTCATCTTTGAGATATTTCTTTTTGAATGCCGACCTGATCGCGTTGAACTGCTCGCGATAAGCAGCCGCTTCGTCTTCGCGTCCAGTTGCCTGAGCCATTTCGGCCATCATTTTTGTTGAAATCGCCCAGTAAGTTGTATCGATATAATCGATCGGAGTAGGTGCTCCCAATGTCAGCCAGTCACCCCACGCATTCCCGTGGTTGATACCCAGGTTGTCACGACTTGTTTTCTTTCGCCACTGCATGAAACGCGTCATCGGTTCCCAGCAGCGTTCAATCATGCGGGTATCACCATAAGCCTGCCAGATCGTCCACGGGCAAATGATCCCTGCATCGGCCCAGGCTGTTCCGAAATCCCATCCATGTTGAAAGGGGAATGGTGCATAGCCGGGAAATGCCCCGCTTGGTCTTTGCGATTCCATCAATTCGCGATTCCACTTTGTAAAGAAAGCACCAACATCTGCATTGTAGGATGCTGTACCAACATAGGCCTGTGCATCGCCAGTCCACCCCATCCGTTCATCGCGTTGCGGGCAGTCTGTTGGAAGATCCAGAAAGTTTGCCCGTTGGGTCCAGACGACATTACTGAAAAGTTGATTGACCATTGGGTCCGAGCACTCGAAGGTGCTTGTCATTGGAGTGTCGGAATGAATAACAAGGCCGGTAACCATCGGGCCGGTTGCCGTTTTGTTATCACTCAGCTCTGGCTGCTGCCCTTCGGGCAGATTCGAGACTTCAACATATTGAAACCCGTGAAAAGTAAAACGAGGTGAGTAGACTTCGCCATTCTTGTCGCCTTTGCATACGTAGTAGTCGGTTGCACGAGCCTTGCGCAGGTTCTCGGTCATCAGCCGACCATCCGGATGCAACATTTCGCCGAACCGCAGCATCACTCGATGACCAGCCGGCCCTTTTAGCTTTAACCGTACATTTCCCGCAAAGTTCTGCCCGAGATTGAAGATATATGTTCCAGCCTCTATTTTTCTGACATCAACAGGGCGAATCTCTTCAGTGATGCGAACAGGGTTGCCCGGGAAAGATTCCAGCTTTGGGCGTTTGAAGCCAAGATCGATCTTACGTCCCTTGATTTCAGGGCCTCCTGCTCCTTCCGGATTGCGAAATTCGTAGAAAGTTGCCGGCTGTTTACCATTCTCTTCTGCAACTATTGCAGTTTGCCAACCGCTGTCGTCAAAGCCCGGTTTCGACCATCCCGCCATTTCCATGCGAGCATCGTAAAACTCGCCCATCAGTAAATCTGCCTGCCGAATGGGACCATCGCCGGTCACTTTCCAGGATTTATCGGTACCGATTACCTGCCGCGTTCCATCGCTGTACTCGACTTCCAGTTGAACCATCAGCGATGGTGTTTTTCCGTAAGTGTAACGGCCAATCTTCTCTGTTCCCATACCGGTCAGCAAACCGAAGCCGACATAGCCACTGTACCAGCCATCAGCCACGTTGGCACCGATTGCATTTCCCCCTGGATGGACTAAATCGGTGACATCATAAGTATTGTAGTAAGCACGCTGGCGGTAATCGGTCCAGCCGGGAGCGAACAGTGCATCGCCTACACGTTTGCCATTCAATTCCAGTTCATATATTCCCAGTGCCGTTGCATAAATTGTTGCACGTTTAATCTTCTTTTCAGTAGTGAAATCTTTTCGATACTGTCTGGCGGATGGTAGAAAATGAGCTGAGGCATCTTTGAATACCGGTGTTTCATCACGATAACTGATGTACTTTGCTGACCAGTCAGAATCATTCAGCAATCCCATCGACCAATAAGCCGGTTTGCTCCAGCAGCAGGAAACACCGTCTCGGTCCCAGGATGCAACTTTCCAAAAGCACTGCTGACGCGAAACAAGCGGTTTGCCAGCGTATTCAATGTGAATGGTTTGAGAAGAATTCACTTTTCCCGAGTCCCACAAATCTCCCCGGTTTTTTGAGAGTCGATCAGCAGTGGAAGCAACCAGAATTCGATAGGCTGTCTGCTTTTGGCCTCTCTGGGTTGATTCAACTCGCCAGGTTAAACGTGGTTTTGCTTCATCGATTCCCTCTGGATTGAGACGATACTCACAGCGCAGAGCTACCGGTTTTAATGTGTCGGTTTGCCCTGCGTTTGTGTTTTCTGCACTGCACACAAAGTAGAGCAGCAATAAGGAAAATCCACGGGTGATGTTTTTTGAAGTTCGCGGCATGATGTCAATTCCAGGTACTCTTACGGTTTGTTTTTCGCTTTATTACTAAATCTCAACTTCATCCGCACCAAGTGGCAGTTCACGCCCCATCCACAGAGGTGTTACCGCGAACCACACTATTGTGCCGATAAACGCTGACCACTTCACTGTCTCAAGCTCAATCATCCCCATGAGACAGAGGATGCTGGGGAGAATTGTTGCCAACAGAGCGAGAAGCGAAACGAGCTTCAGGGGAGATTTCATTATCAATTCCTTTTTACGGAAAAATTGTAACTATTCAGCAATGTTTGGTTATTGCAGAAATTAAGGGTGTTTGTAGGGGCCGCTATTGCGGACCACCGCAGAAATAGGAGGATCTACCTCCCATCATGGTCCGCAAT
>WFOZ01000921.1 GCA_015487825.1 Planctomycetaceae bacterium | reverse complement strand
GGGCAAGCTTATTTACGCCTCTACTACAGGGGTAATTGACGAGACAAAAATATATTTCAAATCTGAACATGGCGAATTCAGTTATAACTGGTCATCTTTTTGTGGATTTCGTGTTTCAAAAAATGTAGCCGTTTTTTACCAACAGTATCCTGGTCCCTTCTTGATGGTTCCTCGGGCAAAATTCCATTCCGAGCAGGATTGGAATAAATTTATCAAGATGGCTAGCAGGAAATTGGATGAAAAATAATCGAGGAACACTGATTAATTAATGGATTAACCGGGTCCTCAATCGCTGATTCTCCCTGTATATCCAGCCAAGGGTATTTTTCTTTCCTTACGCCTATCGAATACAAACATACAAAAAACGCTATTCAAATGTATTCACGTTGACCCGATTGCGGCACTTAAGATACAAGACTCCATTCCTCATTAAGTACGGATACGTATGCACACAACGGGAGTCGAAATGGCGACTGCATCGACACAAATAATACCTCATTCTCATCTGGAACACCTTCGGGAAGCGAAGCGGATTCTTGAGCATGAAGCGACTGCGTTACAAACGATTTCGCAGCAATTGGATGCTGGATTTTGCAGTGCAGTGGAGCTGATTGCTACATGCAAGGGAAGCGTTGTTGTTACCGGCATTGGCAAAGCAGGGATTATCGGCCAGAAGATTACCGCTACTTTTTCATCTACCGGAACGCGATCTCATTTTCTGCACCCTGCAGAGGCGGTTCACGGCGACCTTGGCTGCCTGCATGCCAATGACGTCGTTGTTGTGCTTTCCAATAGTGGCGAAACAGATGAAGTCTGTCGATTATTGCCTGTCTTAAAGCGAATGAATATTCCAGTCATTGCGATCACTGCCACCAGTTTAAGTACGTTGGGGCATGCAGCCGAGGCGGTCATTTCTCTCGGACGACTTCGCGAAGCCGGCCTGCATGGGTTGCCTCCATCAACAAGCACCACTGCCATGTTAGCAGTAGGAGATGCAGTCGCGCTTGTCGTGGCCCGTATTCGAGGGTTTACTTCGCAGGAGTTTGCCTTTTTCCATCCGGCAGGCTCTTTGGGACGCAAACTGACTCCCGTCACCGAAGTGATGAGAAGCGGCAAAGAATTACGAACAGCTAACGAGCAGGAAACAGTTCGAGAGGTGTTCGGGCACAACATGAAAGAGGTCCGTAGAACCGGTGCGGTCATGATTATCGATGATCAGGGGCGACTTTGTGGATTGTTTACCGACAGCGATCTGGCCCGCATTCTAGCCAGTCATCGTGAAGATGTTTTGGATCATCCTGTTAAAGAAGTGATGACAACACACCCGCTGACGATTAACGAAACTGCTCTACTGGGCGAAGCGGTTGATCTGCTGGCTGAACGTAAATTGAGTGAACTGCCTGTTGTCAACAAATCAGGAATACCTGTTGGCCTGATCGATATCACAGATATTATCGCGTTAATGCCCCAGGCATTAGCTTTGAATTCATAAGGAAACGCAGGTTTAATACCTGATTATATCAGATGGCTCGACGTTACCTTCTGACTCTGTTCTCAACGATCCTCGTACTGGGGGTTTACTCTGTCTATGCGCAGGTTTCGAAGCAGTTTCTCAAACGATCGAGTCACGTTTCACAGCAGCAATTGCGTACGACGAGCAATATTCAGGTAAGCGGGCCTGTTCTAAACCAGGGAGCAGCATTGAAACACCTGCCTGATGTTTCCTGGACAATGAATGCCCGGGTAAAAATTCATGCTGATGGTTTGCATCTGTTTTTTAACGAGCGTGTCCAGGAAAATGGCAACAAAGAGATCCGTATCAGCCCGGTCGCAATGATCTGGGATGCAGCCCCTGAGAAACAATCAGAACATGCGGGCAATCCCTCCAAAAAACATATGGGGCCGATCACCATTCTGGCAGAGTCTGCAACATTTGTATTTGATCAACCGGTTGAGCTTTCAGAGATCAAAATGCACATGCTGCAGGAGGGGATGCTGAGAGGGAAAGTTGTCATTCGTGGAGAGAATGGTCTGAAAATTACAGGCCGGGATTTCGTTTTCTCGCGCGCTGCCCAGCACCTCAGCAGCTACAAACCGGTTTATATGCAAATGCAGCAAAGCGAAGTTCAAGCTAATAACATCCAGCTTGATCTGGTAATGCTTGATGGCCCGTTGTATCGGGATAACCCTCGTATTCTGGGGATTTCCGAAATCCATACTTCAGGGCATCTGGAAATGTCTCTCGTTCCGCGCCAGGGGGATCCCCCCGCCATCGTAAATTGCGAACGAAGCTTTCATTATCAGGTGGAAGAAAAATTAGCGACTCTCGAAGAAGACGTTTCGATTATACGAATTGACGAGAAAGGATATACAGATTCAATCGACTGCGACAGACTTGAACTGCAATTTGCCGATGCCGCCTCCGGGAAATCAGGTTCAATGAAGCAAGCCGGGCAACCTGGAAATAACCTGGAGATCCATTCAATTCGTGCCACCGGTTCGCCGGTTGTTTGTAAGTCACAGGAGAATCATCTGCAAGCCCGGGGGAGGCAACTCGATTACGATTTCCAGCAAAATATTATTATCCTGAAAGGCTATCGCAGAGGAAGCAAAAATCGTGCTTTGCTGGTTGATATTAAATATCTCGATTCCGATCTGGAAAGCCCCCGACTGGAAATTCATTTGAACGAAAAACGCGAGCCAATATACGCCTATTGTGATGGCCCCGGGAATCTGACATACCACGAGGAAAAGTTACCTCCGGCGGGACAGGTTTCCCATGCTGAAACTCCTGCCCTGGTAACCGCATTTTGGAATGATTCCCTGAGCTTTGCTCCTGAGAAACCGGAATCCGCGAACTTCAAAGTGGTTACGCTGACTGGAAATTCAATGATCCAGTCTCCCCAACATCGTTCAGGAATGATTTCAGATACATTGCGACTGCTACTCGAAATTAAAGACTTGCCAGTTTCAGCAAGCGAGACTTCATCACGTTCTAAAAGCTGGAAAATGCACAAAGCGACTGCCAAAGGAAATATTGCCATTTCCAGTCCTTATGTGGAAGGAGAATACGAAACATTAACCTTGAATTTTGAAGAAAGATCGGACCAGCAACTCGCCGCTTTTGTTAACAGGCAATCCAGTCATCAGAAGAAAAACAATGACTCGGGCATTCAGCAGACTTCCGCTCAAAAAACCGAAGTCGATAATCTGAATTTACATATCGATGCCAATGATGTTACTTTAGATATTCTGCACAACTTCAAGTTCACCGAATATCATGTTGCTCATATCGAAACCAGCGGCAACGTAATTGCTACCGGCAAAATCCCGGATGCCGAGGAATCTTTTCAGGTTCAGGGCCAGGGAGTGGATATTAAAAATGCAGCAGACAACAATCGACAATTCCGTCTGTTTGGAACAGCTCAGAGATATGCTTTCATCCAGAACGGTTCTTTGAGGATTGAAGGGACCGATCTGCTTGTCGATACCGCTGTAAATTTCTCCCGTGTTCTGGGAGCAGGCTCTTTACAATTTCCAGTCGATGCGGATATGGAAGGAAACAAG
This sequence comes from Planctomycetaceae bacterium, assembly GCA_015487825.1. Lineage (GTDB taxonomy): Bacteria > Planctomycetota > Planctomycetia > Planctomycetales > Planctomycetaceae > Rubinisphaera. The sequence continues at coordinate 10,624 of WFOZ01000921.1, read as the reverse complement.
CTCGATCAGATGCAGATGATGGAAGTATTCTGGAGCGAACAGATGCGATTCAAAGGACAACAGATTCACTTTGTCGGTAAGGTACGAGCCGTCATTCAGGATTCAGTTATTAATTGCGAACAACTGTGGGTGACACTCGATCAACCCGTTTCCTTTCAGAACCCTGACCAGAAAATCAAGCCGCAAATTAAAGAAATTGTTTGTAGTGATGGCGTCAAACTCGAAATGAATCAGTTCGAAAACGGAAAACTTGTTGCAGTAAGACTGATTGATGTCGCAACATTCACCATTAACCACATCACCGGAGATATGCAGGCACAAGGACCTGGTGAGATGAACTTCTGGCAAAGACGCACCGGGAAAGCTCCGCTTGGTTTGCCGGAAGCAACCTTTAAGAAAAAAGAGAAACCGGTAATACAAAAAAATGAGCAGCCGACAACAGGCTGGGATTACACAAAAGTTACCTTTGCAGGCCAAATGAAGGGCAATATCGACCAAAAACAGAAGCTCGGGCATGCAGCATTCCACGACCGGGTTAATGTTCTGCATGGTCCTGTTTCCGGGCCACTGATTCAATTTACGAGAGATGACCGACCACCGGAAAGTGCCTGGATGGTCTGTGGATTGCTGGAAATTCAGGCGTTTTCTATCGATCCGGCAAATAATCCCAAAGCCAAATCTTCTCTGGCGATCGAATTCAAAGCATCGAAAAATGCAGAAATAGAAGGAGATCAATTCCGTGCACGTTCTAACATTATTACTTTCGATCAGGCACGGAATCTGTTTATCATGCGAGGAGAAGAAAATCGTCATGTCACATTATGGCGATATGAAAACCGGCAGTCTCCCCGCCATCAGCTCGATGTGATGATGGTGACGATCTCCCCCGATGGAAAAGTTGTGAAGCTCGACCGTATTCTCGGGGCATCCGGTTCCCAATAATGATCAATAACTATTGAGATAATTCTTCATTCAACTGCTCTTGAATGGTTACCATCTCTAAACAAGATTGCGCTGCTGATTATCATTTTTGAGCGTCGACTTCAGCAGGCTCTGCCCATTCAGGGGGAGTGATACTCTGAGGGGTGAGAGCTGATGCAGGATACATCAACTGGTCGAGCATGATTGTCTTTCCCGAGGATTCGCTTAATACACTCGCTGTCTGTTTTTCCTGCCCCCGGTAACCGACTGGTGTCAAACGATCCGGCATCCCGTAATTCGGAACTGTTTTTGTGATCATGGCATAAAGAGATTCTGCTCTTGATGTCCAGTGGTCCTCGTCTGCGATTTCAATCAAATATTTAAGTGCCTGATGCGATTCACCTGCTTTCCAGTGAGCATAAGCCAGGCGGTACTTATCTCGAACTAATGATTTCGGCGTTAACTCATTAGCTTTTTCCAAATGCGTAATGGAATCTTCCCAGCGGTCGAGTTGACCGTAAGCAATCCCCAGGTTCAGATAAGCGCGAGCTTTATCGGGCTGGATAATACTTTTACGAGCCAGTGACCGCAGCATGGCAGCCGCCTGCAATGGCTCTCTGCGTGAAATTAAAAGTTCAGCCAGTTCAAGAGTTGCTTCAGGGTGATCTGGTTGCACCTGCATCACATGATAATAATCAGCAATCGCCTGCTGGTGATCAGCCTGCTTTCTTGCCAGGCGAGCTGAGAGCATAATCGCATCTATATTATCAGGAACACGTCTTAATGCTTCCTGAGCATATTGATCGGCCCGGGTATACTGGCTTTGTAAATAATACAATTGAGACAGACGCAAATATCCCTGAGGGTCTGTTGGCCGCAATTCGATATATTTCTGCAGTTCTTCCGCAGCTTTCTCGTAGTGGTCCTGTTGAATGGAAAGCTCAGCCAGATTCCACCACGCTTCCGCATTTTTCGGTTGAACTTGAGCAGCGGTATCAAGATATTCCTGAGCAGAATCGAAGTCGCCTTCCTGCAAAGCCGCAAAAGATTTTTCGATGTACACGCGACAATTATCGGTAGATTGCCCCTCTCTTTTATCGATCCAGCGACATCCTGTCTCTGCCAGAACAATCAGCGCAGCAAAAAAAATCACGAGAGATCTACCAACGTGAAACAGCGATGATCGATATTTTTGAGAACCCGGTCGGAGCATGACCAGTTGGAGAAATGAGAACCGGAGGAAGGGGAAAAATAACTCAACAGGCGTGAATTCTAACTTAAACAGGGCATTTGACGATAGATCAGCTTGAATACGACATCGCACACCATCCATCTACGCATCGTTACATCTCTAATTGCGTGCTCAGGAACGATAAAAGCCATCTCTACCAATGCCCCGTACAACAGAATCTTAGCTGGACAGCGCCAGGTTCAACTCGTTCCCAAGGTCCACCTTGGGAACGAGGAAAAATCTAAATACCAAACAATCTTCACAAGTGACAATATAGTGCAATAAATATACGTGATTACGGAACGTATTTTGTTTTGTTTTTGTTATAGTAAGCGAACATAAGCAGGAATTGATAAGTAGTGCCCACCTGAACTGGTAAATGTTGACGTCCCCTTTTAAGGAGTCTGTTTTGATGAATTCCCCTCAAACTTCAAAGAGTTCACGACGTTCGTTTCTTACAGCATCTGCGATTGCAGCCGGCGGACTGGCTGCATGGCCTGTGACTGTTCAAGCAGCGGATAAACCGATGCATAAAGTGGAACGTCTGGGCATTGGCGCTATTGGCATGCGTTATCAGGGTTCAGTCATAACAGAAAAAGCCCGGCTGTATGGCGACATTGTTGCCATTTCAGATGTTGATCGAAATGTACGGGAGCAGGCACGTGCCAGCTTTGGCAGCACTCCCCGTATTTTTGAAAATTATCAGGAGATGCTCAAACGGAAAGATGTTGATGTTGTTCTGATTGGAACGCCAGACCATTGGCACACGAAAATGCTTGTCGATGCGGTCAGGGCGGGGAAAGATGTGTATTGCGAAAAGCCGTTGACACTGACGATTGATGAAGGAAAGATTCTGCGAGATGTCGTCGGTAAATCCGACCGGGTTGTGCAGGTCGGAACCTGGCAGCGTAGCGACTGGAAATTTCGCCTTGCGGTAGAGCTTGTTCGGGCAGGTCGTATTGGAAAGTTGAAACGTGTGACCTGTACGACCGATAAAAATCCAACCGGTGGGCCTTTTGATGTCTACCCTGTACCAAAATCTTTCAATTGGAATCTCTGGCAGGGCCCCACTCCGGAAGTAGCATATATTCCGGAAAGATCGCACTACACGTTCCGCTGGTGGTATGAATATTCGGGAGGCAAGATGACCGACTGGGGAGCTCATCATATTGATATTGCACAATGGGCAATCAACAGTCTGCCTGTCAGTATTGATGGCAAAGCTACGCTGCCTTCGGTTAAGAATGGATACAATGTTGCAACCGACTTTGGAGCAAAAATTCAATACGCAAACGGCGTCGAAATGATTGTTGCAGATCACGGCAGGCGTGGAATTCTGTTTGAAGGGGATAAAGGAAGATTGTTCGTTAATCGCGGAACGGTTTCCGGAGTGCCCGTCGAACAATTGAAAAAGAATCCATTGCCTCGTGAAAGTTTTTCCACTTACGACAACGACAATTTGAGCCGACCGGAGCGGACCGGTAAGCTCGATGCGATTATCAATCATATGGGCAACTTCTTTGATTGCATTCAGTCTCGGAAAAAAACCATCTCTGATATCGAAAGTCAGCACCGTAGTGTCAGCACCTGTCATCTGGCGAATATTTCGATGAGAATCGGGCGTCCGCTCAAATGGGACCCGCAGGCAGAAGTCTTCATCAACGACAGCAAAGCCAACGAGTGGCTCAAGCGGGAGTACCGGGCAGGATTTGAGATTGGCTAGTTGAGCAACAGTAGCAGTAATTACTTGTGGCCCAAATTGTAAACTGCATATCTTCCCGGTCCTTGCAGAGGATGGGGCAGTTCCCGGGAAAACCAGTGACAGGAATTCTATTATGTCTTCAACTTCCTCAATAATTACCGAGGAACATCGCAAGCTGTATCAGGAAGAAGGATACTTCATCGTTGAAAATGCCATTCCTGATGAGCATCTGCAGATTTTACGGGACTCCTGCGATCACCTGATTGACTTGCAACATCAGGAAATGGATCGCCTTGGGACGGACCATATTCATATCAGCCTGCGAGGCAAACGGTATCACATCGCTAAACAGTACGATAAACCGCCTCGTCTGGCGGAATATGTATTCAGCGATTTAATGGCTGAAGTCTGTCAGGCAACCATTGGGGAGAATGCGTATCTGTTTTATGATCAGTATGTTGTCAAAGCAGCTGAGCAGGGAATCAAATTTTCCTGGCATCAGGATTCCGGCTATCTCGGTTTTCCACATACGCCTTACGTGACTGTCTGGGCAGCTGTGGATGATATGAGCGAAGAGAACGGAACGGCATATGTACTCCCCTACTCCAAGGTCGGTATCCGAACTCTTGTAGAACATATTCGAGAACCGGAAACAGGTGATAAAACCGGCTATTTTGGCAGCGAACCGGGAATTCCTGCGATTGTTCCCGCAGGAAGCCTGGTCGTATTCAGTTCACTCACCTTTCATCGCAGCGGCTCGAACAGCACCGATAAAATGCGTCGCGCGTATGTAACACAGTATTCCCCAGAACCGATTTTCAAGCCTGAATCAAATGAGTTGATGCACCTGGGAGTCCCTTTTCTTGCTCAGGGAAAAAATGTAGCCGAGGCGGCGAGTCTTTAATGTCATTCAACAGGAGATATTTACCTATGCTTAACCGGAATTCAAAACTTAGCCGCCGTGCTTTTTGTGCATCGTCGGCTGTTGCAGCGGCAAGTATCGCTTACCCAAAATTTTCTCAGAAAACGCAGGCAGAATCCAGGAATCAGTTTCAACTGAAATACATTCTCGGTTCCTGCATGTACGGTTACATGAAGCTGGAAGATATCCTGCCGGAAGTGAAAAAAGTGGGAGCCTGCGCGATAGATATCTGGCCCAAAGTGCATGGTGATCAACGTGAACAGGTCGAGAAAATGGGCAGTGACAATTTTCAGAAACTTCTCCAGAAAAATGGAGTGGCACTTGGCTGTCTGACACAATACAAACTGGGGCCATTCGGTTTACAGAATGAAATGCGATTTGCCCAGAAATTCGGTTGCAAAACGATGGTCACCGGTGGCAGCGGTCCCAGGAATTTGAAAGGAAAGGAATTGAAAACAGCCGTCGGTAAATTTATGGAAAAGATGAAACCTCATCTGGCGATTGCTGAAGAGACCGGAGTCACCATCGCGATTGAAAATCATGCTAACAATCTGATCGATTCTCCCGATTCCCTCAAATGGCTGGCAGAACTGAGGCCCTCAAAGAATCTGGGAATTGCGCTGGCTCCTTATCATTTACCTCAGGATGAAAAACTGCTCAGTGGATTGATTGAAACGCTGGGGGATTCACTGGCTGTCTTTTACGCCTGGCAACACGGTATGGGCTGCATGAAAAAGCTGCCCAAAGAGCAGGAATTACTGCAGATGCCCGGCCGCGGTTCGCTGGACTTCAAACCGTTGCTCAGCTCTTTGAAAAAGATCAATTACGATGGCTGGACTGAAATTTTCATGCACCCGGTTCCCAGAGGAATTCCAATTTTAGAAACAACAGCAGCCGTTACCGCAGAGATCAATCGCTCGCGTAAATATCTCGAAAAGTTACTGTAGGAGAATCCTGGTCGATAACACTCTGATTGGTCACCAACGGACCCTGCGTCTTTATCATTCAAGATTGCCCTGCCCTTTTACCGGGCTGGATTGCCGATTGATATAACGTAACTATTCAGCGTTGGCGTAGGGTCCGCTATTGCGGACCACGATGGGAAGTGGATCCTCTTATTTCTGCGGTGGTCCGCAATAGCGGACCCTACAAACAACCTTAATTTCTGCAATAACCAAACATTGCTGAATAGTTACGATATAACAAACAAAATAAGGAATTGAAATGACATCTGAGAAGCCCATAAAAGAAAAAGTGTTAGTCATCATTGGAGATGCCTCGGAAACACTTGATACGATGTATCCATACTATCGCCTCATCGAAGCCGGTTTTGAACCGGTTGTTGCTGCTCCCGAAAAACGGTTGTATCAGATGGTTATGCACGAAATAAAACCAGGCTGGACGATTACCAAAGAGTGGGAAGGGTATACGCTTCAGGCTCAGGTCTGTTTTGCAGAGATTGATCCCGAAGAATATGCGGGGATTTTCTTTTCAGGCGGACGGGCTCCGGAATATATTCGTTATGACGAAGACCTGGTGCGAATTACCCGCCACTTTTTTGACACCGAAAAACCAATCGCCAGCGTCTGTCATGGAGTTGAAATCCCGGCGTATGCCAACTGTGTGAAAGGCCGCAGGATGGCAACGGTTCCCAAGTGTAAATTCGACCTGGAAATATGTGGCGGGACTTTTGTTGATGAGCCCTGCGTTATCGATGGCAACCTTATCAGCGGGCGTACGTTCCACGATAACGGATCTTTTATCGGCCCCTGGATCGCTCTTCTGGAAGAGGCTCGCGCGAGGAAAACCTAACTGGACTGCACCAGATTTACCGAAAAAGAGTGATTTGTCTTGCCTGTACCCATTTCAGATAAATCCCGTCTGTTGAATTCGACAGGACGAGTCAGATAATTCCGTCGCCGAACGACTCTGTGTTCTGGCCCGATGCTGTATGGCTGCGTTCCTCGGGCAGTTCGCGTTTTTCCGAAGAATTGGCTTCATGTTTACAGCGGGAATCAACACGAAGAATTCTGCCATCTTCGGTTTCAAGATTCATTGTTGTCTCGACCGGATTTGGTTCTGGCGTTTTTTCCTGAGCCGGTTCTTCAGCAATTTCCCTCTGTTCGAGAGGTTGTTCCGGTTCATTGAGTTTTGCAAAACGTTCTTCTTCGTAATCGTCGTAACTGCAGGTGTATCCCGATTGCTGAGCGTGAATGAGTTCCTCTTCAAACGCAGTGATGACTTTTTTCTGAATCATATCCCGACAGGCTGAGTTGATCGGATGGGCAATATCTGCATACAACTTGGAACGACCGGCGTCATCTTTCAATGCGCGTTCAGGATGCAACTTAACACCACACTGATTGCAAAAGCTTGCCCGGATCTGATTTTTCGAGTGACACTTCGGGCAACGATCCGATAGCTTTCGGCTCGGCATTGCTACAAAAGCCCCTTTGGCCCCCTGAATAATTTTCAGATCCCGAACGACAAAACAATCATCCAGAGTAATCGAACAAAACGCACAAAGACGGTCACTCGGGTCTTCCATTAACTTGATGCGTACTTCTGTAATCTCCATGGCCGATTTCCTTCTCGTAGTTGCTATACTCGACTCTGCGCCACAAATACACTTCCAATATCCATACCACCCAGCTTGCGGGCCAAATGAAAAGACTGCCTGCGGGAACGACACAATCCAAAACAGGCGGTTCCGCTGCCACTCATCATCGTGTTCACAAACGGCTGTTGTTCAAGCTGCTTTAATGTCTGTTGTACATCCAAATTCAATCGTCGGGCCGGCTCTTCCAGTGAGTTATAAAACAGAGAGGATTTTACACTTGCAATGTTCGCGATGTGCAGACCTTTTACAACATCTTTTGCAGATTGTGAAAAGGTAGAAGATGCGCAGTTTGAGTAAACTGCTGCCGTCGAGAGCCCTGAATGAGGTTTTACAAGAACAAAGTGCAGCTTTCTGGAAGCTTTCGGCTGAATCGCTTCTCCTCGTCCGGTACAGATTCCCAAAGGCGATTCTGCTACGAAAAAAGGGATATCACTTCCCAACCGGCCGGCTAACCGGCATCGATCAGCCAGGCTAAGCTCAAGATTCCAGAAGCGATTCAACCCATTGATCGTCGAGGCGGCATCGCTGGAACCTCCCCCCAGACCGGCTTGTGAAGGAATCCGTTTAATCAGTGTGATATCCACACCCAGTTGGCATCCGGTTTCTTCGCGCAGCAAGTTCACCGCTTTGATAACCAGATTATTTTCATCACGGGGAATCTCTTCTCGAATTCTTTGAGTCCCAGCAAAGAGAGGCTGCACTTCTCGGACATTCAGCGTTACCTGCGAATCGTCGCGTTTTTGAAACTTTAATGTATCGTGCAGATCAATCATCTGCATCACAGTTTCAATCTCGTGAAATCCGTCCTCACGTTTCCCTAAAACCTTGAGAAACAGATTCAGTTTCGCAGGAGCATTGGTAATCAGAAATTCAGAATCAAAGCAGTGCATTACTATCAGACAATCCCTGCGTAATCGGCTTGCACCACACGCTACTACATTAAATTAAGAGTGCGGTCGGCAAATAAAAACTGATTACCATTGTAGGATAAATGAAAGCCCCTCGATGAGAGAGATTTCCGGTTTTTGAAACTTTATTTGAAGGGAAATCGGCTACAAGCCGAAAGTTTCACACCTGTTATAACTGCCCGGGCTGTTCGAACGAATCGCCAAGGATTTAATTGTCTGTATAATTTCTGTCGGCTGTTTGTAAAATGTACCAACGCCTCAATCAACCGTACACTTATTATCTCCGGTCGTCAATAGCGATTTCCTGTCGATATCAGCCAAATCGGTGAGAATGAGCCTGCTACTGCAGAATGATGAAGGCGTATTCAGTTTGCTTTTGACACAAACCCGCATTCCGGATACCCTCCGCTCCCCCACCTGCAGAGAAGGCTCTGCACTTGTCAATAAGTCTCCCTTAGACATAACCGATTCTCGACAGAGATCTCATTTCCGGATCAATCGAGTAGAGTTCAAGGAGGAACTCGTGGATATATCTCGCCGCCTTTTGGTGCTCGATGAACATCACGAAACAGAAGAAGTTCTTCGAGCCGTTCTCGAACCGGTCGGCACGTCGGTAACGCGTGTTCGTTCCTGGCGACATCTCCAGAACTGCGAACCAGGCCGTGAGGGAACCGTGCTCGTTCTGCACTCCAACGAAACGCTTAACGCCCACCCCGAAGCAGAAAATTTCTCGCAGGTTCCTCGCGTGGTTATCGGTCGGGTCGAAACGCAAGCCTCAAATCAAACATCTCAACGCGATTCTTCCAAAACACCTAATCAGGAACATCAACTGGATGATCTGTTTGAATTCAAAGATTTACTTTGTGCGATCGATTCACTCTGGGAAAAGGCTTCCTGAAAAGTGAGATTCATTTTTTGAATTCGGCTCGTTCCATTTTCGGCGGTCCGATCATGTTGTTGTGTAATTGAACAGAGTTTTTCTTCGGGACTTCGAAGGCTCTCGGCTGTTTATCGCTTTTACGCCCGAAATCTGTCACAAGATTGCCAACGATATTAATACGCTCACAATCCTCACTGTTACAGGTAACCGCAGAGGTATCCATTCCCGAAAACATATTTCCGGAAATGAGAATGTCCTCTGTCTTTTCCAGAACAACCCCCGCCCCGGCATCGAGTTGCAACGGGTTTTCGTGCTTCAGTTTTCGCCTGATCGCTCCCCCCATATCGCTGTTGCAGAATGTGTTTGCCGAAATGTTGATGCGACCTGAATTCGAACTGACACGCACCGCCGCGTGATGCACCAGCGTAAATGTGTTCGCAGAAATCGCACAGCCCCAGGCATCACGCAAATCGATGCCTCCCTTCATATCGTGGGCGATCACATTGGAACTGAGCGTAATACCGTAGCAGTTGCGATCCAGAATAATCGCCCAGCCGTTGCATTCTTCAATCATGTTGCCTGAAACAACAGACCCGTAAGTATTTTCAATCACAACGCCGTTACCGAGATGATCATCCAGATTGTTGCCGTTCATCGTTAAGTTAAAACCATCCAGACAGCGAACACCATCGAAATTCTCTTCGAAATGATTCGCATTGACGACAATATCATGATTCCCGACAAGATTCAGACCAGCCTGTTTATTGTAGGTCATCAAGCAATCGGAAACGCGCGGGTCTTCGTAACAGAAATCGAGAAAGATTCCATGCACGCCATGATGATGCACCGAAACTCCCTGAATGAAAATCTCCTGAATGCCCTGCGCCAAAATTCCTGAACCGCTTTTTGGATTTCCTGAAACCTGAAAATTATCCAACTGCACCTGCCAGAGTCGCAGTTTTTTGTTCTTCTCGTAACCTTCTGCCCGAATATGGATCGCCGGTTGCCCCTGTTCATTTTTGTTGACAAGATGTGTCGCCGATCCTGCACCACTCAAGCGTGTTCGCTCCGTTTTAATAATCAAAGGTGATTGCAGTTCAATCGTTTTGGCAGGCAGCACCACCATGCCCCCCGCAGCAGGAACCGCATCAATCGCGGCCTGAATCGAATCGAACTGATTCGCATCAATCACAACGCCGGGTTTCGCTGGATCCCCGGCCGGCTGGGCGAAAGATACTTCTACAATTACACAGCATGTAAGAAAAAAAATTGCAAACGCCTGTATAATTCGTGGTGACATGATCTACCTTTTCGAACTGCTGTTTGTTGGATGACTCAATACGATCAATTGTATCAGAACCAGATTCAGCACAGCAATCAACAACTGCGACATCAAGAACTGAAATATTTCAAAATCCCTCTTGACGCCGATTACAATTG
>WFOZ01000920.1 GCA_015487825.1 Planctomycetaceae bacterium | reverse complement strand
GATAAGCACAGATCGTGCGGGAAGTTGCTTTTGTTTCTCGATGGCGTCCAGAACTTCATTCATTGAAACAACATGGTAAGTTCGAGCGACTTCTTCGATCTGCCGAGCGAACTCCGCAGGAGTTGCACTGATCATGCCGGGATGCAGGTTTTTCAATCGAGAGGGTTTATCAATTCGATGATAAGTCAGCACTCGCAACAGATTATGATTGCGGTCGTCGGTCCGCTCCAACACGCGCAGAAAACCATCGAACAGATTGCTCTGTGTTGTACGGTGAAGAATGGGTTTGACGAAACTTACCATGATTCAGTTTCTTCGTTCGAAGTATCCGTTAAATTTATTGAGAATGACAGGAACCAAGTATCGTCTTATGAATGGCGCTCCGCCTGAGGCTCCCTCTTTTTCCCGGAGTAACTTTCCTTATGAATGACCCTGCAATCTGTCGGGCTTCCCAAAATCCCGGGGCGCAATCATCTATCGCGAAGATATCCTGATGATCCCGAAAGGTCATCATTCGCAGCAAATCCAATGCAACCTGCGTGAATGGAATGGAATTCGTTTTCCAACCAGTCTGCTGTGCAGAGAGGACGGCTCGGGAATTGAAATTCTGTCTGAGCCAGTGCCAATGCCAGCGAAGATCATTACGCAGATTTCTGCAGCGGGTTCCCGGACGATATTCAACATCGAAATTAGTCTCTGATTCAACCAGTAACTGATAAAGATAGAACGGGAAATCCACACCGGCAGCAACCGCAAGTGGCAATGATCCCCAGAAGCGAGCGTTAAGTTCCAGAAACCACCACTGTTTGCTCTGGTCATCGACCCGGAATTCAGCCATGCCGACACCGGTATAATTCAGGTGTTTAATTATCTTTGCGGTTGCCTGAAAAAGCTCTGGCGAAACAGCAGTACTGCAACGGTAAGTACTGCCATGACCGGATGTTTCGTGAATTCGTCTGTGCTGATGAACGGCAAGCAACTCTCCCTTGCTGGCCAGGAATTCCACTCCCACACCTGCCCCTGAAACGAGTCTCTGCAAATGAATGCCAAGGCAACCTGTAGAAAGCTTTCTGAAGATCTCTCTGGCCTGATTTGCATTATAAGCCGTCATGACATAATTTTTTCCGCGGGCGTCATTCAGACCGACAGAGCAATCTGGCTTCAGGATAAGCGGGTATGAAGCAGTTGTTAGAAAAGCATTTAAGTCTTCTTCGTTACAACAGACTTTGGAATCCGGAACCGATATGCCCAAAGAATGAGCCAGTTCCCATGTTTTCATTTTATCAAAAGCAGTCTGAAACACCTCATCGTTGACCAGATAAACAGAGCCGAACTGCTCGAAGGCAGCACGGTTTTTCTGTAGCAGATAAACGTAATTTTCCGCAGCAGGAATAACAAGGTCATAGTGATGTGCATCAATAACGGCTCGCAAGTCGTCAATCCATGAATTGTCATCTGGTTCAGGCAAAGCGATTTTGTGAAAATGCCTGATAAATTTTGAACAGACTGCAGGTGATTCAGCCGGACACCAGGCAACATCAACAACAATACCCTTTCGTCCCAATGAACGAGCAATCGGCAACACCATACGTGTGTCGTAACCGAGCACGAGTATTTTCTTATTCGCTGTTTGCTGAACGTTGGATGCAATCACAGTGGTCTATATTCTATACAAAATGTGAAAGAGAGGATTTCTTTCAGACGGTTTCCTGTAAAACAAAATCTTCCATCACTTTTTCCTGCAATTCACACGCGACCTGCAATTCTTTTTCAGAGGGACTGACTGTGCGCTTTACCAGTCCGGAAAGAGTAAGCTCTTCACAGGGAAAAGAAGCAGTTCCTGTTTGGGCAGTCAAACTCAGCGAGTCTTCACAAAGTTTGCTCAAACGACTGGCCATCGCTTCCGCTTGCGATTTGTCTGTTTCAGGAAGCAGGACTAAAAACTTTCCATTATGATAGCTGACAATATCATTCGCTTTTGTTTGTGTGGCAAACAGCTCTGCAATCCGGCCTTTGATAAGTTGCCGACCAAGACGTGATGTCATTTCTTCCAGATAACGGTGCAGTTCTATTTTTGAAGTGGGATATTCAGGTTCAATCGAGACCAGCGAAAGAGGTCGTTCGTATCTACGGGCTCGACGAATTTCCCGTTCCATTTCTTCCTGCACTGCCTGCTGTGAATTAACATTCAAACCACGACGCAGCATTAGAATCTGCAATAAAGCATCCTCAAACTGCTTCAAATGGTAACCAACCTGATAAACGAGCGTTCCTGCCAATGTAATCCCGAAAAATTCGATAACAGTTTCCAACAACCAGAATGGACTGTCTGAGGGCCCGGAAACTGCAAGTAAAACTGCGTAAGCCAATACAGTGGTGCCGGCAAACCAGTGGGTGTTTCTGTAAGGTACAAGCAAACCGAAAACGGCCAGCATGCCCATCAGAGACAAAGCCCACGGATGGATGTTGATGGAGGCAGACATCATCGCAATGCCGATCATTAAAAACATCACGGCTATCAGCCCGGCTAACCAGTATCGATGTGATAACATCGTTAGTTCTTTCCCCAATGTACGATTACAATAAATGAATAATTAGATTTTCATTGTGCAAATAACGAAAACGGTAATCTCAAAAAACGAGAAACACCGAATAACTCTAGCTCGAAATCTGAGATTAAGAGCAATTAATTTCCGACCAGGCGATGTTGAACGAAGCCTGGGACCAAACAAAAAACTTTCATGGCAATCGAATCAATTGCGACTGGACTCAAACAGCTTTGCGCAGTATTTCATTGATCAGAATTCAGTAGGCACCTTTAGGATGGATTACCGCTGAAACTGTCCTAAACAGCAAGGTGATATCGAACCAGAAACTTCGTCGTTGAATATATTCGATATCGAGACGCAACCGGTCGTCGAAATCGACATCGCTGCGACCACTGACCTGCCATAATCCGGTAATGCCCGGAAGAACTTCCAGCCGTTCGGTGTGCCACAGGTCATATGTCTGAGCCGCAAAAGATGTTGGTCTTGGACCAACTAAACTCATCTCTCCGATCAGAACATTAAATATCTGAGGAAGTTCATCAAGGCTGGTTTTACGCAGAAAACGCCCCACTTTAGTGACACGCGGGTCCTTGGAAATTTTGAAATCCGGCCAGGACAATTCATTCAGGTGACGCAACTCCTGTTTAAGCTGCTCTGCATTGACCACCATCGTACGCAGTTTGAACATCTTGAAGCGACGTCCTCTCCAGCCGGTTCGCTGCTGGCAGAACAAAATGGGACCCGGATTTTCAATCCATAACGCCAGACTGCACAGGGCAATCACCGGGACTACAAAAGGGAGTAGCGCGATGCAAATTGTGAGATCCAGAATTCTTTTCGAAATCCTGTATATTCTGGAACTGCACCCCAGCGGAGTTCTGACCATCACTTCACTCCAGCATTTTTCGGAAGCCACTGCTGCCATATTTTCTCATTCCAGTACGCGGTTTGAAATTCTTTTTGCCGACCACTCAAGCGTGACCTATTCTTCCAAAGTGTAGCTCCATATACGATTGGAGAGAGTTTATAAATAACAACACAGCAGTATTTATCAGGCTCCAGCGTGTGTGATTCCAGTTGCATAGGTCTGTTTCTTTTTGGAATCAAACTGTACGTCGAGATCAACAATTAAGAGAAGAATTTTCCGTTCATTTTTCACCGGAACCAACAGCTACAACCTGTTTTAACAGAATAATCAGAAACACCGGCAGGATGTCCATGAGATGTTTCCGGATTAGAAGAAACCTTCTCGTTCAATTTCTACAGTCCTGAGATTCCCTATAAACAGACTGATTCAGACTCGAAATTAATTACCAACTCACTCGATGTCTTAGAAGGTGTTGCAAGCCTGACGAAAGCATCGTAACCGAGAACAGCAAAATCTCCTTGAAGGGAGATAACCAGGATGAATGAAACGACAACACTGACACAAATCTATTTGAACGCCTTAAAAAAATGGTGGGGACTTCTGGCTGCAACAACTGCCTGCGCCGTCGTGCCTGCGGTTTTGTATTTGAATAACGCCGATTCCGTTTACGAAGCTCAGATTAGGACGTTAATTCAAAACAAGGGACTTTCTGTAGATGAAAAATCGACACGAAGCAAAGACAGAGACTTTCTTTCAACGCAGTCTGAAATCATTCGTAGTCCGCTCGTTATCCGACGCTCATTCGAAATCCTGCCCCCTGCCCCGACACTGGAAGTTGATGTCGATCCTGTAGAGCATGTCACCAAAAAACTTCTTGTCAGTCCGCTTGTCTCAACAGATATCGTGCGACTTTCCTACCGGGACAGCGACGCCGAGCGTTCTGTTTTACGCCTGCAGGCCATTATTGAAAGTTATCAACAATACCTTCAGGAGATCGAACAGGGAGCTTCTGACGATACCGTCGAATTGCTCGAAAAACAGGAGTTAACGCTTAACAGACAGCGGGAATCACTCGAAACAGCACTAAGGCAACTCCGCGAAGAAAGCCCGTTTATCGGAGAGCCGCGGGACAGCGTTCGCACCGAAACATCATCTCTCAAAGAACTTGCAAGCCGCCTGATTCTAGTCAGTTCAAAAAGAGCTCGACTTGAAATCGCGGTGAGAACTCAACAACTTCCAGATTCATCACAGGCAACTGTTGCGATACAAATTGGCGAAATCAATGCAGAGATGTCACGTTCGCTGCGAGATTTGCAAAGCACTCTTTCGCAGGCAGAATCTGATGCTCAGAAACTGGCTCGCGTGTTCGGGCCACTGCATCCCGAGCGAAAGCAGGCGGAAGATCGGGCCAAAGCACTAAGATCGCAGTATTCTATCGCGCTCAATCAGGCTGTCACTTCAATAAAACAACAACTCGAAATGGCTCGGGCAGAAGAAACGCATCTTCAAAAATTACACGATGCAGAAC
>WFOZ01000919.1 GCA_015487825.1 Planctomycetaceae bacterium | reverse complement strand
AGATAATTTCGTCGAAAAATGTTTCGGGAGAGTAATTGGTGGCATACATGCGATTATATGCATCCAAAACTCGCCTGCCAATAGCAACCGTATACATAAGCAAGCATTTTTAAAGATCATAAAAACACTGATGATTCTTTCTTTAACTGAAGCCCAAGCTCCCTGGAGTAAAACTCCGAGGGAATGACGAAGGGCCTTTTACCAACGTCAATCTGTGGAAAATCCTTTACCGACCAGAAACGCATGGGAATTTCCAGCGCAGCTCGTTCGGCTGCCCGCCCCTGTTCATAGCTCAAAACATCTGTATCGATAATACAACTCACCGTATCTATATCCAGAATATCCAACAGGTAGGATTTCGCATAATGCGTGAGAGGAGCGATAGTCATGCGACCATCCTTTTTAAAGACCACATGTTGCTCGATATCGAGTAACTGCACTTCCGGATACACCTTGTCGATAAGGTGCTGCAAAGTTGTCTCACGAAGAACTTCCCCGTTCGGCAAGACTTCATAACTCCGTTGCAGGACTTCAAGATCATAAGGGCGTGCTTCCTGTGAACTATCAGGCGGAGGAAGCACATATACCGGTTTGTAGTGCCCAATAGTAGCTTTGGACCGTTTCCTGTTAATCCGCCCAAAACGCTGAATGAGTGCATCAATAGGCGCACAATCGGTGATCATAAGATCGAAGCTGATGTCGAGGCTTACTTCCACAACTTGGGTAGAAACCACGATACAAGGGCCGTCCCCGGTATTGAAACGGTGAACAGGTTGCTTTTTCTCATCCAACCCCAACAGAAGGCGTTCTTTTTCCGATCGATCGCAACGCTTGAATCGGCTATGTAACAGCAGCATATCAACGTCAGGGAATTGTTCACGCAATTGCGTGTATCTTTCCTGAGCGTATTGCACACGATTACAAACTACGAGCACTTTTTCACCTCGGCCAATGGCTTTCTCTACGATATCCAACACCTTGTCAGGATCAGGTTTGTACACTTCATGTCGGTCAAAAGTCTCCAATACTTCCGGCTCCAACCGAACCTGGAATGTATGTTCTTCTCTTAACAAGGAAAGCAGTTCCTGATACAGGCAGGTCGGGAGTGTGGCAGTACCTATATGAATCCTGCAGTCCAATTGGCGCAACAGCTCCACGATACGCACTACAATCGCTTGAGATATTCCCGTATAGGTGTGCACCTCATCGAGGATAACGTCGCACCCTTGCAAATCGAGAAGCAGGGCTTCGTAACCATTCACTCCGAAGAGGGCCCCCGCAAGCTGATGTGGAGTCAAAACTTTCACGCCTGCACCGACCAGTGGTTGAAGCACCTGTTCCACCGGCATGCCGTTTTCTACAATGACTTTGGAGCTGCCATGCAAAATGCGGATATCAAGATCGGGATTCAAAGGAAGCAAGTCATTCTTGATACGTTGGTACATTGCATTGATAGAAGCCTGAAAAGGCAAAGTATAAAATACACGACCTGTGCATCGTCGCAACAAGAAATCAGTTTTGCCAGCCCCCGTAGGTGCCACGACTATGGTGTGTGGCCGCGGATCTCCGGCCGCCATAAGTGAAAGCGGATAAAGTGCATGCTTGCGCTCGTAGAAGCCCAAGTCAGGTGCTTTGAACGTGCGAGGTATGTAATCAGAGGTCTCTTCGATCAATGCCGATGCAAAATGATCGGCAGCCATGAGCAAACCTCTCCATTTTGCATAGCCCCGTTGTTTGATCTTTTTTTCACAACACGCCACCACACGGTAGTATGCATCCTCTGCGCTCTTTAAAGATGGCGCTTCAGCAGTTACAAGCGGCACTCCACATTCCCGAAGCAGATCTACAGCTTTGGGCGCCCATTCTTCCCATCCTTTCGCATGAAGTGCAAAGACATCTTCATATTCTTCTTCAAGATCAAGAATTCCTTTTCGACGTGGGTCGTTCTTTATCGATTTGTGATGAGCTACCACCATATCGATCAACGACTCGTGAATCTTTTCATCGAAGCAGGGTAAAAACAGCAATGAGGCCAGCTCGTGCCGAAACGGGAAACGAGGCTTTTCTTTGGCTTTCAGCCGTTCTTGAAAAACCGGGCTCGCTTTCCCGATATCATGCAAAATAGCACCTGCATAAGCCAAATTGGGATCGAGATCAAAAGCTTGAGCAAAATGCAAGGCTGCTTCTCCCACATGGAGCAAATGGGCATGCAATGGCGTCCATTCCGGCTTCCCTTTGGCTTTTATTTCCGGATATATCCAATTCATTGCTTTGATTTTGGCTAACCATAAAAATCAAGGCACAGGTGTGCCCACCACACGCAACCATCCATACATCATCTCATTATTGTTGAATCGATTGTATCCGACTGGAAAAGCCAGATCATTTTTTTCAAAAACGAGTTCGAAACCACTATACCGCGAATTCAGCTTGAATTCCTCCTCCTCCAATTCAGCAACGATTTCTTCAGGGAGAAGAATGTCCTCATTACGAGCCAAACAAATGTGCTGCGTAGCAGCTACCACAGCGTCTTCTTTGGAACCAAATGCCAGCCAAAGGGTAGGGTGTAACAATACTCCACGATTGAGAATCGAGCGATCGCGCTCTATTCGGCTTCGACTCACATTCCAGCCACGTGCTTGCACCACCTCTTGCTGTATACTTATACCTCGATAGGCAAGCCTGTGTCCCTTGATCTTGTAAATCCCCCAAGGCTCTTCAAGCAGGTAGGGAAATAGTTTTCGTTCTATCCCGGCCACCATCGATGGGGTAAGAAACTGCTGGCTATAGCAGATCTCGTCACGTACAGCCGTCCAAGGCTTGATAAAAGCAAATGGTCCTGTATAGCGGACAAGGTATAGCTTATTCATTTTTCATTTTTTATTTAATTGCACCAAATCCGATTCCGGTAGAATTGCCAAGTCCAACTTCCCATGCAAACTGCTTGACTTCGTTATTGCCCAAAATGATCACGGGACAGATATTGGCACGGTTACCCACTCCTTTGTAGTTCACGAGCCGAGTCTTTGCTCGCGGGAAGTGAGTATTGAAATGGATCTGAAAGTCGTCTGAAAAAGACTTTCCGGCCTGCTTCATTCTGGTGAGCAAAGTCTCTTTCAGTAGCTCTCCCGCCGTGGGATCTCTGAAAGTCACGTGCGCTACTCGATCTCCAATACGTCGCTTTATCAGAATGGGACTTGCCGGATAAAACACCACTCTGTTGGACAAGTCGGGGGTAGGGATCAGGTAAACTTCATTCACGCACAGCCCGAAAAACATTTCCGGGTCGCGCTGAACTCCTTCAAGTATTCGTCCAAGAAACTGATTGTCGCAACTGCTGATAAAGAATTCAGATTCGTCCTGGATGACAAAGCCGTCTTCAGCTACCTGCCCGATTTTCAAATTGGAAAAACAGAATAGAGAAGGTTGCCCATGGTACGGGTTGTCCTCTCCCAGCCACTTGTGGATAGTTCCTGCCATCAGGTGTTGATGATCAAATGGAATTATCGTACCCGTGGTGCGGATTTTCAAATAAAGTCGCATTGTGTCAGATTTTTGTTCGTCGTGCTATTGCGCAATATCAATCCAGCCTTTGCATCACTATGAAAGGCGCTTCCCTTACCAGCTCCCGGAGTACCAAATTTTACTGGCGAAACACTGAAGCAGACACACCCTGAAAGTGATCATATGGAAAGCGTGCCATGTCAACACATTCACCCGGACTTTTCCTGAACGGCATCCAACCAACACAGACCAGTAAGTTGAAAAGCAATAATGACTGTTGATCTGACATAATTTTTCAGAGCTCATCTCAACCAGATGCATGAAAAAAGTGTTCCTGCCACAAAGATACCCATGGT
>WFOZ01000918.1 GCA_015487825.1 Planctomycetaceae bacterium | reverse complement strand
TCCTTTTACCTTTGGCTCAACGACAGTCGGAATTGTAGAGACCGCTTTTCCGCTCCGTTTTTCGGAAGCAGGAAATTCCGGGGCAGTTGATTCAGGGTCGGGAATCGTACTTGCGGATTCAGTTGACGGGACTTTCCCTGAAACTGAATTCATGCTTGTCTTCCTGGAAGTTTCCAACAAAGGCAACTTTGACGGCTTTTTGTTTTCCGGCTCAAAGTATTTGGGCGGATTCAATGGAGCAGGCTTTTCACTTCCTGAATTCTCTCCTGGGAATTCTCCCGGGGCTTGGGGAGGAGTGATACTACCTGCGTCTTCATCTGCCGGGTGAGGTGTCAAAGGTTCGTCACTGGGTAAGGGCAATTCCAGTTCTTCCGGTAATGGATTCAACTTCTCTTCTGACATTTTCGCTGCATCCGGGCCTGCGAAACCGATTTGATTCAGATGTCCGTCTGCTGCGAAAGGTGCGGGGAGTGTTTTCAAACGTGGTGCAGGAATTGCATGGGCACGAGCTTTTGCTCTGGCAAACGCCTGTTGGTACGCTTCCGGACGCCACTTTCCTTCCAGCAGGTGAATACTGTCCTGCTGTAATAGCGTTCCTTTGCGGTAATATAAATTGACAAGAGCTTTATTGTAATCGACCAGACTTTGATGATAAGAACTTTCAGCAGCAGCCAACGATTCCTGTGCCCGCAGGTATCGGTCGAGTGTGTTTGCTCCGGAACCGACCTGCAGCTCCTGGCCGATCATCTTTACGCGTTCCAATGCTGCGGATCTTCGACTGAAGTTAGAAACCGCGGTGGCATATGTCCGTTCAATATCCTGAAACGCAACAGCCAGCTCGTGGCCAACTTCCAGTTCCTGAGCAGCAAGAACCTTGCGGGCCTTCGTCAAACGCAATTCAAGATTACTGACTTGTGATTTAGCAAGGCGTAAGCCGAATGGAACAGTGTATTCGAAACCAAAATCCCAACCGGTTTCGTCTCCCTGTGCAATTTTTTCGTAAAAGGAATTACGATCACCCCCAAATTTATCTCGATCATTAGAACTCGCCAGCGTGTCTCCGAAACCGTTTGCTCTGGCACGCGCAACGAGGTCAAACCGAGGTCTTGCAAAGTTCTTTGCAGCTCCGAGTTGCAGTTCCAGCGATTTAATGTTCCATTTTTGCCGACGCAGTTCAACACGCTCCGTTAACGCTTCTGCTAAACAGTGATACCAGTCCACTTGAATTTTTGCAGAAATCGGATTCATTGAAGGACGAATAATCCTGTTATCGTTGATGGGAAGCCCCATCAGGTTTCGTAAACGTTGTTCGGTCACGTACAGATTCCCTAAAGCTGTTTCGGCCTGGGCTCGCGTTTCAAAATAACGATCCCGTGCCTGAGCTTCTTCGGAATTACTGAATCCCCGCACTCCTCCGAGACGTCTTTTGGCATCTGCAACGCGCCAGGTATCCAGTGCAGTATTGCGTGCAGTTACTGCGGTATCGAAGTTTCGGTACGCCAGGTATAAGTCCCAGTAAGTATCTTCAATATCCTTCACCAGGTTACGCACATTCGCTTCAAAGTTAGTAATGGAAATATCTGCGTTAATGCGTGCTATTAACACACCATTACTCACTCCTGCGATACTCGTAAAACTGGAATTTAGCGGGCCGGCAACACGTACAAATTCCGGGCCTGAACCAGCCAGCAATTGGTGGCGATATTCCGCCTGGAGATTCCCGGTAAATACAGAAGGGAATAAAGTCGCTGAGGAATCTGTGCCGAGTGAGTTTACCTGATGACTGACTGTAAACTGTGCCCCATATCCAAACTGCTTTGTTAATGAGGTGTTGAAGTTCACAGTATCCTGTAGTAATGAGGATCCGGTGACTCCTCCGCCAAACGGAGAATTTTGTACCGTTTCATTGCGTCCCAAAAACATCGACGTAGCCCAGGTTGCATCGAAAGCAGCCAGGGCAGCTTCGGTTCCGACCCCACCAAAAAGTACACCAGAATTCTGAATGGCAGGATCGTATACCGATGCCGTATTCAATGGGTTGTTCAACAGGTTGTTGGCAGGGCTTAAAAACTGCCCGGCTGTGCGTATAATTTCGCTGTTTGCAAGAGCCTGATGAATCGCTTCCTCAACTCCCAACTCCCAGATTTCGTCTCGTTCCCGGCTGGCAAGAGTTCTGGGAGGAGCCGTCGTTTCAATCTCTTCGGGAGATGCCTGGACAACATCAGGAGAGTCAATTTCAAGCACGTTCTCGCGATATTGTTCCTGGTGCGGTTTTTCTTTTCCCAGATACCACCAGGTATCCAGACCGACCTTACACCCGGAAGTGAGAGGCAGCAACACAGCCAACAGCAAATTCAACGGCTTCCATGTTTTCAAGCGATTCATTGAAACCACATTTCACTCCGTTTCCTGCTCACAACATTCATTGTTGATATCCAGATTCCAATAAGATGGAATCCTCGTTAACCGGCAGGATCCCCCCTTCCGGAACATGCGCATCAATTCCTACAGTCGCTATCGGCGATACAACCGGCATACATTAACACCGCTCTCTGCTTTCGGATCAGAATCTTAAACAGACAAACCGAAAAGAGACCGCATTCTACCCAGCTTTACATCTGTAAGAACGGAGATGGTAAGGGGAGAGATTTTCCCTGATTGTTTCCTGATTAGTAACTGTTCAGCGGGAGAGTGGCTGGGGACAGATTGTTATTTGAAAAGTATGAATACCCAGCAGACTTTCACACAATCTGCCCCCAGAATTGGACATCTCATTACATCTGGGGGCAAATTGTCGCCAGCCACCCATCACTGAATAGTTACAGCAATTCGGAGCTGAGGGCGAATAAAGCTAACTGTCTGGCCTTTGAACGTAGGGTGGCGTGCTTGCACCCATCAAATACGCTCTCCACTTCGATAAAACCAACGCTGATGGATCAATGGCTAATTTCTGAAAGTTCCAGCTCTTTACTACTTACTGCTATTGAGCATAACCCGGCACACGAAGATGGAAGCAAGCACGCCATCCTGCGATACAGCAGCTACTGCAGCGACAGTGATTGATTGGCCAACGCTAAAGCACGCTTTCAAACTTTTCAGTCTGCTATTTTTTACGACGATTGCTTGCAGAATCTGAGGTCTGGGGTTGGTCAGTCACTGGAATATCAGAGATTGTATCGTGGATGACGGACATATTGGCATCCGTAGCATTCTTCTTACCGCTCTGGAGCTGGGCGATTTCTTCTAATCCGGACTCTATCGCTGCAAAGCCGCGATACAAACCTCGAATGCGACTGTCGGAAATCAGCAGCTTATTCAAAAGCTCAGCTTCTGCCAGGTTAAGCTCTTCATCACGTGATTTGCCAAACAGTGCCAGCAGTTCCAGTTTTGTCTGTGGTTTATCAAGATTTGTCATGCCCAATTCCCCAACAGTTTTCCGATCCGTCTGCTAACCGCTTTCGTAATGCGAACAGTCAATTTTATTGCAAAATACAAACTTCCATGAAAGTTGTTTTTGTGCTGGCGATCAAAAAATGCCAGTCACGCCAGAATTACGGTCTCGCCAAATACTCAACTCAATAACAGCGTAGATCTGAAAAACGAGATTCAATCAACGAGGATCTCCCGTTTACTAACAACTGGGACTACTAATAACTTCCGCACCATTTAGATTTATTGCAATTTATTTAGGAATTTTCCTGTATATTGTGAATACATTTCATTAAGTCAGCGTAGAGAGTGTTTATAAGTCTACTTGTCTTTGATTCGGAAAACCCATGTTTTTCAGCGATCATTCGGTTTGTCACGCTCGGCTGGTGTCGTTCGAGAAGTATGCTCTGATTCTCGGCTGACAATTTCGAAAGGCAGTTTTGTAATGCATCCAGAAGAGATTCCTGTGAAACCTCAACAGAAACTGCACGCTCACTCCAGAGTGCTTCCATTGCTTCGGGGGAAAGAGAGCGTGATCTTTGTTTCGAGATTTTTGTGCAATATTTCATCACCCTGTTTTTGGCTATTCCAAACAACCAGGGTTGAAACTGTTCTTTAGACCGCAGCTTCTCAATTTTTTCCCAGGCAATTGCAGCCACTTCCTGCAGGACATCTTCCGAATCTTCTGCTGAAAATATCACACTGCGGATAAATGCTCGCAGCTTGGGACGAACGGCAAGGTAAGCCTGTTCAAACCATTTTTGCGTATATTGTGGGGCATTATTCATGCAATTTCAGACAGATTTGTGAGAACTTCCAATGACTCAACAGAACTCAGCCAGCTACCTCATGTTCGGCAACTTTAGAAATGATCAGAAGTCATCCAATACAACGAAAGTGGTGATTTCGGTACTCCGCCTGCCCCAGTGTTTTTCAATCTGCATTTTTCCTGCAGGATAAGGGAAACTTTTAATGCTTAAGAACTTTTTTAAGAAAGTACAATCCTACTATCGCGATCAGTCCATTGCCAACCCACATAATCCAGCCTGGCTCGAACAGACCATTCTTCGCCTGATTCATGGAAAGCATAACGATAGGGTAATAAAAAAATACGATCGGCATGAAGATCATAAAAAAGCTGGTCAAGAATTGCTGTTTCGCCTGGATTATTGAAATCGGACTTCCCAACAACACGAAGAAGAAACAACTCCCCGCCATTGCGTATCGGCTGTGATATTCGGTTCGCAGACGATTTTTCCGCTGGACTTCGAGCAGGTTGCTTTGCAGCAGGTCTGTAAATTCCGGCATCGTAAAATCGGAAAACCCGCCGGATGTCAGACTCATTGTGCGGGCGATTATTCTTTTTGCTTCCAGTTGCTCATGTTTTTTTTCTATCAGTACGAGTTCTTTGGTAATCTCGTTGACAGCCATGTGTCTGGCTTTTTGTTTGCGATCACCCAGAGGAAGCGGGAATGAATACTCTTCTTCGCAAAACTTGATTCTTCTATCTTCGCTGATGTATATCAGGCCGTTCGTAACTTTAATAATAGCTTTTTGTTCTTCCAGATTGAATTGAATCGTCGCCGTCTCTGCCTGAATGGTAATTGTCTGGCCGTTACTGGGAGTGTAGCGAATCGTTGGCTTGATTAATGTTTTGCCACTCACATCGATCACCATAATGGCCAGCCCGCTGTGGTCATCGATAAAGTTATGATCGTTGCGGAGCTGATCCAGAAAAATCTTCTCCATTTTGATCATCACCGTTTCCTGAATTTTATTGATCGACCAGGGAATGACCTGATCGGTCAGAACCAGGGCAGATACACTCAGGCAGGCCCCCATCAACAGAGATGGCCAAAGCAGAGAAAAGATGCTGATCCCCGCTGCCTTGGCAGCTGTTAATTCCTGGTCACCAGCCATCCGACCATAAACAACGGTCACTGTTAGAAGCATTGTTGCCGGAATCGTAATCGGAAGCAGACTGTAGACGACATAAGGTAGAATTTGCAGCACTTCCATAGGCCCTAATCCGTTCTCGCTGGCTTGCTGGAACAAACCGACAAAAACGAGCAGCACAGAGAACGCAATGAGAACCATCACGAAAACCCGGAACAGCTCCAGAGTGATATAGCGTTGAAGCAATCGCATGAGTGGAAATATTTCGAGAGGCTGGAAACGGAATAGAAACAGAGTCTGTTTCACTGGTTTCTATAAAGTTTTACCCCGGTTCAGGTCAAGAGCGATCCTGCAGTGCATCAGGTTCCCGGAAAGGCTCTCGCGAGTCGAAAAACAGACTGAAATGACTGTTTTTCATGACTGAAAGTCACATCACTAACATTCGAAATAACTGATATAACCATTTCAATAACTCAAATTTCGAGATCTCTGGAGCAATCCGCTTGAACAGCAACGTGGCAAATAAGAAACAGGACCTACTGTTGATTCCAGATGGGTAGGAATCGCATATCGATAATGGATGTTATCTACCGGACTACCCACGATTCTATGGTATTATGTTCATGTGGAGGATAGTGATGAGTAACACCTTACCGGAAACTACTCAAATCGACGAGCTAGCTGAAGCCGTTGTCGAAAAACAGGCGGTCTATTCATCATTTTCTGATGACCCGGACTTTGCAGAATTGATCGAATTTTTTGTCGATGCGATTCCTGAGCGGACTGAATTGCTCCGGGAAAGCCATCAGCAACAAGATACTGATCAGATGAAAACAATAGCCCACCAGCTCAAGGGAGCAGGGGGGGGTTATGGATTTGAAGAACTTTCGACACACGCTGCCCAGCTGGAGCAGGCCTGTAAACAAAATGACATTGACGCTGTCGGGAAATCTTTGGATGTCCTTATCGGTTATATGGACCGAATCAGTATTTGAGAGAGAATTTCCGTTCTTCACTGTTCACAGGCGGGTTCAACTTGCATCCGCTTGCCTCTCATGTCACGATACTGACATTACGTCCTTGCATTCTCGTGTCAAATCCGGTTTCCAGGCTGAAACAGTTGAGGTCTCTACAATATGAAGAACAGTAACGTGAAATCATCCATCAAGCGAATTGGCTACACATTATCCCTGTTGTCGATTGGGTATCTTCTTGGTATCTCGGGGAGTCTGATTCCTCAAAATATCAAAGCTCAGCCTGCTGCCTCTGCCAATGAGGATGAAGCTCAGGTTGATATCCAGCTTTCCAACGAAGCGGTCAAGGAAATTCAATCTGCCCATGAATCGCTCACTCAGGCGATGGAGACGATGAAGCTGGAAGGAAAATATACCGCAGCGACTGAAGGAGTTAACTCATACCTTGTTCTGACTGGTGGCGGGAACGCAATCGAAGATATTCAGCAGGGTACCGGTGTCGATCCATTCACTTTTGCCGCTCTTTATGCAGGTTTGGCCACTGAAGAAATCAGCGACGATTTAAGTTGGGACGATTCGAACCGCCTGATGTATAAAAACAAAATCATTCGAATCTACTCCATCGAAGAACTGAAATCTCGTCAGATGATTCTCGACAACCTGTTGGCCAAAAAAATCGCTGAATAAAATATTCCGGCTACTATATCAGCCAGCTAAGGAACAGTCCCAAAATAAGTTCCCGGTTTATCGTAGGGTGCG